>PMBA01000375.1:0-1663 GCA_003152795.1 Acidobacteriaceae bacterium
GTCTACCACGTGCTCCACGGCTCGATTTCGCCGCTGCACGGAGTTGGCCCCGAACAACTGCGTATCGCAAACCTGATCAGCCGCGTTGCCCAGGGCGAAATCGAAGAAGTCATCCTGGCCACCAATCCCACGGTCGAGGGCGAAGCCACCGCCACCTACCTAGCCCAGCAACTGAAGCGGCAGGGGCTGCGCGTGACCCGGATCGCGATGGGAATTCCGGTCGGCAGCGACATCGAATACACCGACGAAGTCACGATGCTGAAAGCCATGGAAGGCCGGCGGGAAATGTAGGTTCGACTTTTCCGTCCAGCAGCCTTTTCAACTCGCAGGCCCGTACCCGACTAGGTCCTTCGCCTTGACGAGGGTAGGCGAGACCCTTAAGATAATGTGAACCGTCCCCAATGATTCGCCAAGTCACCTTGCACGATCCCGTCGTTAAGAAGTTGGGCGGTGTTGGCATTGGCACCGTGCGCAAAGCGGACGACGCGCGACGGCTGAAATTTCTTCTCCATGAAGTCCCCCCCCAGCCGGAGGCCGCGGCACGCTTTCAACGCGAGCAACTGAGGACCTTGNNAAGCCGGCGTTCCGGTTCGAGCGCGTATTTGAGACCATGGCCCTGTCATGCGGGAAGATGGTTACGACGCAGTTTCAATGCCGGTTCCACCGTAAGACTTCGTAGCCTGGCGGGCGGGTTCTTCCGCCTTTGGGGAGCGGGCATCGAAAATCCGGCCCACTTTCCGGCACCCTGCCGGGAATCACGCGTCTGGAAGTGACTGTGGGTGCATTACTTAGGTCATCTCAGGCTCCCGTTTTGTCTCTGTAGTTCGATGTGAACCTTCTTACAATTCTAGTTTCTGGACACTTGGCGGCCTATTTGGACATCGCCCAGTGGAGAGGTCCGCCAAGGCGACTTCCCGGATCGAAGTTTGAGGAGGGACACAATAATGCGAGGGCGTACAGTCACTTGGTTCGGTGTGGCCGTTGGGTTGCTTCTGCTGGGCATTCCGCTCTCGGGTCAGGCATGGAGGGAGACGCCCTCATCGCTGGACGCCAGCGACGGACAGACGCACCTGGGATATCCGCTGGACTGGAGTTCGCGGCACCTGTTGATGCCGGGCACGCGAACCGAGGAAATACTGACGGCGGGATTCCACGACCCGCGGTATGTTTACAACTTCGTCATGCGGCAAGTGGCGTGGCAGAGATTGCGCATAAGCGTGCCGCCGCGTCTCCGCCGGCTGAGGGTCGACTGGGCGGTTTCGCTGGAGAACGGGTACGTGCCGCAGAACCAGTTCCCCGCCAAGTATCAGTTCGGCGTAGGCGCGGAGAGTTGCACTTCCGATTACGCAATCTTCGGGCTGACCGTAGCTTCCGGGACGCAGGCCAACCTGGTCGGGATCAACAACCTGTACACGGAAGCGACTCCGACGCCATGCAATGGCGGGTCGCCGTGGGTGGCATTTGCTTACAACACGGTGACGCAGACGGGGGGACAGATCCGGACATCACCGGTGTTATCGACCGACGGGACGAAGGTAGCGTTCGTGGAAAGCGCGAGCGGGGCTACGTACTTTCACGTGCTGGTGCTGCCCAATCCGATTCCGACTCCGCCGTCGCAGGTGGGGACAGTATTGTCTCCGCAGACGCCCACTTCCTGCACCAC
>PMBA01000375.1:1684-7197 GCA_003152795.1 Acidobacteriaceae bacterium
GCGCCGGCGGTGGTCAGCAACGCGGACTGGCCCGTCACAGTCTCGACCCAGACCAACAAGGTCTTAACCGCTCCGATTGTAGACGGAACAGCGGGCAGGATCTTTCTGGGAGATGGGCAGGGGTACCTGTATGCCGTCAGTCTGAGCAGTCCGGGTAAAACCTACGCGGCGATGCAGACGATCGGGTGGGCCGGGCACGGATCTGGGACAGGGGTTGTCGATCCGCCGATTGTGGTCACTGATTCCGCCAATCCTGCCAGCGACCAGGTATTCGCGTTTACAGGATGCAGCCAGGTGCTGGGAATCGGCGGGGCGATCAGCCAACTGGCGGCGAACTTCACGACCGGGGAGCCCACAACCAGCAACACGGTGGACCTGGGCTCCGCGAGCGGGAACGGGGACTGCACGGGGAAAAACGTGCACGCGGGGACGTTTGATAACGCGTTCTGGCTGAACGGATCGACCTCCGGGCACATGATCGCGTGCGGCTTCCTTCAGTCCGGAGGCGTGCCGGCGAGTCCCGAGATGTATTTCTTCCCCTTCGCCACTAACGTCCTCACCAGCACGGGTTCTTCGAAGTTTGCCGTAAATAGTACGAAGGGCGACGAGTGCTCGCCCTTAACCGAGTTTTACGACGGGACAACGGACCGTCTGTTCTTCGGAGTGGGCAGTTCGAGCGACGGATTCATAGAGAGCTCCACGATTACAAGTTCGTTGACAACGCCGAGTTGTTCCGCCCCACCGACATCGAGTTGTGTGAAGGCTCCGAGCGCTCTCGGAGGGACAAGCGGGATCGTGATCGACAACCAATTGTCTAACGGCGGCGCGAACATCTACTTCACAACCTTGGGATTGGGAGGGGTAAACTCCCAGAAATGCAATGTCTCGGGCGGCGCAGCGAATCCCTACTGTGCGGTGAAGCTGACCCAATCGCAGTTGAAGTAAGACTCTGTCTGGGACGCTGTCGTTCGCCGATGCCGCGGCACCAGTTTTTGGGAATCGCGGTGTCGTTCTCGAATGCTTGCACCAGAGACTGTGCAACACTTTGATCCTCCGTCTGCTGCGCGGCGGTCGAATCAGGCTATCCTTGACCCGCGCGTAATTTATTAACATATTATTTATCAATGTTTTGCAGACATTCGTGAATCTATCACGCAATATCTGTAAATGGTCTGCTACGTGCAACTTCCCAGGTCGCTGTTGCCTCGCTCTTATTGAACGACGTTGCTGGCGCGAGACGCAGAAGCGGACGTGAACCGCGCCCGCGCATTCTCCAAGCCAGCGCGCCGCGTTTGCGATGTAACCGCATCCCAAACCGACGCTTCTGAAACCGGGCTCAACCGCCCGGTTTCATTTTTTTGTGGAGACGGGGCTTGCCTCGTTCCACTCCGTAGCAGAGATGCGGCAAGCCGCGTCTCTGCGGGACCTCAGTCGCCGGTTGTTCCCAGCAGGAATCCGTTGGCTTCTTCCTCCTCGGCAACCAGTCCTTCGGGCAGTGTGCCGCGGTTATATTCCGCCATGCGGTTTTTCCACTTGAGGAAGTCGGTGATGCTCTCGGGTTCAATGCGGATTTCCACGCGCCGTAAACTCGCCAGCAGAAGGTTCATCTCATACTGGAAGCCAATCTCGGAACGCAGGTTCTTCGCCGAGGGCTTGACCCGCTCGATGTCGCGCCCGCACACCTCCAGCAGTCCCCAGCCCGCGGGCAGTTCCTCGGTCCGTATGAGAGCCCGCGGCGCGAGGTAATAACGCTCGCAGCCGACGCCAACCTCTGGCTTTAGCCGGAAGGGCTTATCGCGATCGGCCAGAAAGTCCGCGCGCGATACTTTGCTCTCGACCAGCACCGAATGGCACGCCCTTTTCCAGCCGATGGCATCTGGCATCTCTCCACTGACGCAGGCCTGCTCGCTGAGCACGACGCCGCAGCGGTAGCCTCGCAGCCACCGCACCGCCATCGCAACTAATTTCGCATGAGTCACAAGTGAAGTTTGGAAGCGGAACGCCGTTCTGAAAAGTGTCAGAGTAGCTACTGCGCCGTCAGGTGTTGGTTGTTCGCCGTTCGCCCTTCGCTGTTCGCGCGGAACCTCGCATTGGCCTCACCAGAATCGCGCGGTGCAGCACGGTTTCGAGCAAGTGTCGGGCGGCGGCGACGTCTTCCGCCGTACTGTCCAACGCGGAGTATCCCGCTACACGCACCAGTACGGAACGGTCCTGCCAACCGACCTCGAGCCTTGGAGCGATCTGCAAGCCATTGCCGTGGCGCGCATGACGCCTGTCGAGCGCGTTGGCCAGACGCAAAACGCCAGCCAATTCCAAAGCGATCGGCCGATCCGGCAGTTCCAGCCGTTGCAGGGTCTTTGCCCTGGGATGGGGTAATGCCCCGCGATGATAGCGGGCCACGACCGCCGCCAGTTCCAGTTCTCGCGCGCTCCAGCCCAGAGGACGGGCCAAGCCCCGAATCATGCGGTACGAAATCTTCTGATGATTTTCCGCGCCTCTGGTTTTGCCGACGTCGTGCATGAGCGCCGCCGCCTGCAAGACGGCCCGCGAATCATTCTCCAGGTGCGGCGCCGCCAGGCTTTCCCCAGGCACGCTCGCGGTCAACAGCCCCGCCGTTCTCAAGCCGTCGTACAGAAGCAGCGCCAGTTGGGCGACGCGCTGGGAATGCGGGAAATCGGGATCCAGATATCCAGCCCAGGTGCGCAGGCGGCTGATGGCCGCCGCGCGCAACTGCGGACCCGACGGCAGTTCGGCACGCCACACGCGCCACAGCGACTCGCGGCCCACCATCTTCTGGCGATAGCGCTCAATTCTCCTGGCGCGAGCCGAATTCAGCTTCTCGCGCCAGCGGTCGCGGCTGGCGATATCGGGGAAGGCGTTTGCCTCGACGGCGGCCAGAGTCCAGAGCACATCCAGATCATGCACCTCTCCCAACAGATCCTGAAGTTCTTTCAGGTCGTCGCCCCACAACTCGTGCTGGCGCGGGAGAAAATTCTCCACTGTGTAGCGAAAGCGTTTGATGCCGATGCGCAGTTGGTGCCAGCTGACCTGCGACCGGCTCCGCAGGGCGTGTTGGTGGAGATCGTAAGCCGCAGTCCATTTTTCCAGCGCCAGATGCAGATAGACGACGCTCCCAGGACGAACCCGCGACGCGCGGCGCGGCAAGCTTCTGCTCCACTGGCGCCATTGCTTGCGGTCAAACTGATTCAGGTCTTTGAAGGCATGCTGTTTGCATTCGGCCTCGCGGGAATGGACGTGAGCGAGCAGTCTGATGGCCACGGGATCGGCGACTTGATCGCTGCTCGAGCCGGGGTCGCAGAGCTTCTCGATCCACTCCTCCATCACCTGCATGTCGCGCAGTTCACCCAGCGCCTGAAAGAGCTTCTTTCCCGCCTTCTTCATGTCCTTCCAGGAAGAATCGGGATCGATGGCGATCAACCCATCAGCCAGCGACCGGCAGCGCCGCAGCGCTACTCGAAGATCGTGAACCGGGTCGGCTTCGAAACCCAGGGCGGCGCGATCGCACTCCACCAGCACGCGCTCCATCCAGGCGCGCAGGCCAAGCTTCGGCTTGGGCTTCGCCTTGGGTGACGCAAGCTTTGCATCCGCAGGCTTGGGGCCGGGTTTCAGAACTGGACTGGCTCCCAACGGTAGCTCCTTTGATTGACGGGAACTATTGTCGCCTCTTTGCGCGGAATCTTCTAGGGGAAGGCTCAGTTCTCGGTTCTCGGTTCTCGGTTCTCAGTGCTCGGTTCTCGGTTCTCGGCGATTTTCCCCATCTCATCTTGAGCGGAGCGGGGACTTCGCGGAGTGCAATCTCGGTGGAGTCGATTATTGTTGGCTGTTTACTCATAGGATATTAACCCGTGTTTACCACTACCCCCCTCCCCCCCTAGTCCTTAGAATCATGGGGTTAGGGAGAAAAAACCGACTCGGTCTTTGATTCTAAAGGACTTACAGATAAAGTCTTTGAGAACAAACGACTTAGGTTGTCAAAGAGCGCTTAAAATGGCTTTGGGGCAGATTCGCGGGCCGTCTTGGGAGACGGGCACACATCGAACTGCCCCAATCTGGCAACATTGTCGTACCGGTGCGGGCTGGAAGTCTATGACGGCGGTCACAGGCTGGGTGTGATGAAAAGTCAGTTGCCAGTTGCGGGTAACCAGTTGCCAGTATCCAGAGCACGAGCAATCGGCGATTCCTCGACTTCCAGGAAAACCCCGAGCTTCACGCGGCGGTGGAATCCCAGGTCTCGAAAAGCGCGAGACTTGGGGCGTGAAATAGAGGATCCCACTGATGGGAGTCGTGGTGGGGATAGGAAGTCAGAATCCCCGTCCCTTCGGCTTCGCTCAGGGCAGGCTCTGTCGCAGAAGACGCGACAAGGACGGGGCACCCTCGGGGGTTGAAATGAGTGCAGGGGCGGGCCAGCCCCCCTTCTTCCGATTCAGGACCAGTCTATTGTTTCTTCGAGACGGACTTGGTAATTGTTCCTTGCAGTTTGTCGTCAGTGACCACCTTCAGGGTCTTGCCATCGGATGAAACTGTCGATTTGTAAATGACGGTCACTTTGCCATCGCGCTTGTAGGTTTCTTCCAGCGTATTCTTGCCAAGCATCTTCACCGAAACGCTGGTGAGTCCCGGATCGCCCTTGACGGGAGCGTCGGTTCCATCCAGCTTAGCGGTGTAGGATCCGCCCGTCGCATTGGTCATGGCCAGCTCGTTGCCATTTACCTTGAAGGTGTAAGTGAGGGACTCGGCCGACACGTCCGCCTTTTCCGTGCGCCAAGAGCCGGAGATCAGGTTTGCGCCTGCCGGCGCCTTGGCAACGCGCTTGTCTGTTTCTGTGCCGGTTTGTGGTCCGCCGCTGAGATTGCCGGTGTAGGTCCAATTGACCGTCAGCGTGTTTCCGTCAGAGGAGACCGACTGTTTCTGGGTAAAGACCACTTTGCCATCTTTCTTGAAGGTATTCTCGATGTTGTGGTCGTCGATAACCTTTACATTCAGAGCGTCGCTGTAGGGGTCTGTCACTTTCTGGTCTGTGCCATCGGCTTTGACATGGATCGGCGGTACACAGGTCTTGCAGTCGTACATCCCGTTCTGCAGCAAATATACATTGGGCTTCGTGGGCCACTGAGCGCTGCTGGGATCGTTTTTCCACGTGCCGTCAAAAGGACTCTGCGCCACCGCCGCGACCGACACCAGTAACAAGGCCAACAGTCCAGCCAAGAACAGATTCTTCATAAATGATCCTCCATGAATTTGGTTGCACTTAGGGGACTACGTGACCGCAACGATGCGGATCGTGAACTTGCCGGGCAAACTCAACTGGGAACCGGAAACTCGCCTCAGGGGGTGCGGGTCGCAACTGGCGAGACTACTCTTCGGAGAGGCCGAACGCGTTGATATAAACACAAATGAACGCGCGCAGTCGGTGAAATTGGTCACATCTTGATGTGAGGTCGTGAGTTACGGGGCAAAGCCCGTCGTTGTTGTTTGCAAAATCGCCATAGCAC
>PMBA01000277.1:0-747 GCA_003152795.1 Acidobacteriaceae bacterium
GGCACAACAAAATCCGGATAATCATCGTCCGACGTCGGCTGGCCATCGCCAAAGTCAATGACTTCGTAGCCGGCTTCGCGCAACATCCTGACCAAATATCCCTTTAACTCAAACCCGCCGTGGTCGGTGGCGACGCCGACGCGTTTCGATGTCCTTGGCAAGATTGTCAGGAGATCAGACATGTTCCCTTTCGAGCAAGGCCAGCACTCGTTGGCACACATTCTCGTACGCATCGGAGTACATGAGGATGAGCGCTCCTGCCACTAACCCGACCAGAACCACAATTATCGTGACGACAATCTTCATTTATTTTCCCTTTGATCGCCACCACATGGCAGTGTACGAGCGCGACAGCACGCACTGACGAGCTGGAGCTCCCGGCGATGACACTCATTCAACAAGCCAGATTGCATACCCAACCGTCTTGTGTAAGAGGTGTTCACCGACGCTGCCGGCGAGAAACCTGCCGAATATGGATTTCTCGTGGCGACCAACAACAATCGTGTCGCAGCCATGCGCGGCAGCGGCCTGAATGATTTGGGCAACGACATCGCCTTCTTCGTCGGCAATCTCAGTCATCACGCATTCCGGTTTCACGCCGGCGCGGACAATGCGTTCTTTGATCTGCGCGAGTGTCTGTTCGGCCTTGTCCCACGCCTTCCCGTCAAACTTTTCTGCCCGCTTGTCCGCCGCCGCAGCTTTCGATCCTTCGACGTGCGGCGGGAGGCGAGGCAACACATGGAAAAC
>PMBA01000277.1:806-3120 GCA_003152795.1 Acidobacteriaceae bacterium
ACGCGAACGCCCGCAACACCTTCTCTGCCGCGCCGGGCAGGGCATCCGTAGGCACATACCCCTCCAGTGCCTTCATGACCGGTGCCAGTTGTTTCTGCCACGTCTTGTACCCCTCATCATGCAGAACGTGATGTGCACCCTCGCGCAGCCATGTTGAATTGGGACGTTCAATCAACGCCTGCAACAACGCAGGCAACCCATCCCGGCCCAACGCCACCAACGCACGTGCCGCCAGCCACCGCACGTCGAATTTGTCATCCTCCAGTGCCTTCACCAGCGCTGGCGCAGCCGCGAGATCTCCTATCTCGCCCAACGCCTTGGCGGCCTGCCCGCGTCCGTACTCAGTGGAATTTGTCAGCGCTTCCAAGAGTGGTCTCACCGCGGGCTTCCCCATTGCGACGAGGGTGCTATGGGCTCTTTCCCGAATAGTCGCTGACTGAACTCCCAGGTCAATAATTAGGGACGGGATGCGAAGTGCCGATTGTTTCCCCGTGTCCTCCTCCCAATACTTCGAGCGCCCGTAATAGTCGAACAGTCGCTCTTCGTAGCCACGACTCACGGGTTTCGAAGGATCAAACGCAGGGCTGTTCTTGACGGATTCCCGCGACAAATCCACGAGCACTTTCGATTTGTCCCAGCTCACCCGACTGATCCATGCCGGAAACACCAGTACTTTCTTCCCCGGCAACCAATTCTGGGTGTTCACGACGACATAGCGGATGGCCCATGTCTCGTCATCCACGATAAAGTCCTGCACGTGTCCAATTTCCCCATCAGTGGCCTGGATGTAGTAGCCGGTTACTTGGCGTGTACTCCGCAAGTTTGGATCCGCCGGCTTTTCGAAGGACGTTTTCCTCTCCCTTGTCGCCAGCGGCAAAAAATGTGTTGGCACGGGGTATCCGACGCCGCCATACGGCTCCCAGCCCGCACCCCAGTAGACTGGCCAGTTGTAATAGTCGTGTAACTTAGCTTCATGCTGACGCGAGACGGGCTTGTCTGTGTCGATGCTCGGGCTGCTTCTTACCTGCTTTTTGGTCAGGTTCACGGGGAAAACTCGTGATTTCCATATGGGTCTCTTCGAGGCAGCGGTTGAGATCAGGACTTGACGGCCTTGAAGCCACCGGCGTGTGTCCACAACCATGTAGCGGATGATCCATTTATGGTCGTCGAAATAGAACTCTTCAACCCTTCCGAGGTCGCCGTCCTTGGCGCGGACCGTGCCACCAACCAGGTGACTTACACTTCGTTTCATAATGACTCCTTTCCGCGGGACTGTTTGCTTCCTTAGTTGTCGCCAGTTGCCATTTGCGCGATCAAGCAGCCGCGGCTACTACCTCCACCGCCCGCTCGTCGTCCGTGGTCTCGACGATCAGGAAACAGCGGTCAGACGCGATGGAGGACAGATACGAATAGCGAATGCCCACTCCCTGCTGTCCCAACTCCGCAAACAGACGGGCGGTCACGCCGGGCCGGTATGTCATCGGCCCGAGGAGCACGACGGGATGCGTTTGGCAGCGGTAACCGGCCGCTTCGAGCACCTGCTGGACTTCCTCCGTCTGACTGGTGGTCAACATCAGCACCAGTCCCTCGCAGTCGGCGCAGCAACTGCGGGTCAACGGCGCGAGTTGATGATCCGCCAACAACGCCAATACCGCGGCCGGGCCGCCCGTTGTTCTCGGAAGGCGGACCCGGATTTCGACTTCGCGGCGCGCGGTCATGCGGCTACGACCTCCCGACGGTTGGAATTATTGCGGCGCTTGGGCCGGAACGGCTTGATCACTGACGGCTTGACCGGTGCCGCAGGGTTCGGGCGTCGCAGCACAACGGCATTTTGGGTACGGTCCGCCTTGAGTTGGCTTTCGGCCTGCAACCAGTGGATCTCGTGCCGCCCGTGCGGGCGGCCTTCCTCTTCCCAGATCAGGTACGCACACACGGCGATTTGTTTGAGAGTGGATTGAATCGTGGTTTGCTTGTCCATTAGCGCGTCCTTCCTCTCAGTCGCTTGTCGTTTCGGTTCTTCTTCCGCCGCGGCGTTGGCTGCCAGCGCAAAAATCATTTGCGGCACCTTTGGTGACTTTGAACGTCTGTGCCAATGGTAGTAGAGTCACCCCCTTCAGAAAGGTGCCCCCACTGAAACCCCTGCAACGTGGTTTTATCGGCCTGCAGTTGCTCCCACAGCGCTCTCTTTGGGGAGGCTGCGTCCAAGCTGATGGTGTTCCGCCAGTTCCGGGCTGGTGCGTTTGATGATCTCGTGGGCCCGTGCTGCTTCCTCCGGGGAGCCGTGGGCGATCAGGACAAATTTGTCGGTCTTGAG
>PMBA01000197.1 GCA_003152795.1 Acidobacteriaceae bacterium
TCAGTCAATCCCAAACAGTCCACCGGGCAGCCCGCAGGCTGAAAAGCTTGCGGGCTGTTCTTATTGGACTCAGTTCTCAGTTCCCGGTTCTCAGTTCTCTGTAAAACCTGTAGAACTGCGGAACGAGCTTTCTCGATTGCTCCAATCTAAAATTTGAATTGGCAGCCAGCAGCGCATATCTGTTTGAGTGTGGTGCTGGACTTGCACTTGAGTTAGCTTTGGCGGAACTGGCTGATGGCAGTAAGCCCCTGGCGTCGCCGTTTCGATTCAAGAGGGTACCGATGTCAATCGACGACAAGCACTACCGTGCCCGCATCACGAAGCGCGTGGATTTTGCGCCCGATCTATGGATGATCCGCATTGATCCGGGGGCGGAGTTCAGTTTTGCTCCGGGCCAATACGCGACACTCGGGGTTGAACACGACGCGCGACGACTGGAGCGACCCTACTCGATCGCTTCTTCTCCCTACGAAAAGGAACTCGAATTCTTTTTTGAACTGGTGCCGGGGGGCGAGACCACCCCGCCGCTCTATGATCTTCAGTTGGGCGAAGAAGTTCTGCTGCGCAAAATTGCGAAGGGGCGGTTTACCTTCGACACCGGACAACCGGAACGCACCAACCACTTGATGGTGAGCACCGTGACCGGAATCGCGCCGTTTGTCAGCTATGTGCGAACCCTGTTCAGGGACTGGGAAGAAGGCAGGTTTGCCGGCAACCACACGCTGTTTCTGCTGAACGGCGCGAGCCGGTCGTGGGAGTTCGGCTATCGCGAGGAAATGGAATACCTCGCGCAACAAGCGCCATGGTTGCGCTGTATTTTCACGGTAAGCCGTCCGTGGGAGGACGAGAGTTGGAAAGGCGAAGTGGGCCGCGTGGACGAACTGATTCGCAAGTACGCCGACCAGTGGGGATGCACGGGAGCGAACAGTGTCGCGTATCTGTGCGGGCATCCGGAGATGGTCGAGCACACTAAGGGCATCCTGAAGCGGATTGGATTCAAGCGAGAGAACTTGAAAGAAGAAGTGTATTGGGTGCCGGGGAAATAATCTCGTGGAGCGCCGGGCGCGCTCGCCGCTGCCTGGAAGCCATGAAAACCCGGTCTCCACAATACGCAACTGAGAACCGGGAACTGAGCCCTATCCAACCGCACCGTGAAAAAAGATTTCCGTGTATTGTCGCACCAGCGCGTCGCCCGTCAGCGGGCCGTCGGGTTTGTACCACTGGTAGATCCAGTTGATCATGCCGACCAGGGCGAGGGCGGCAGCGCGCGGTGTGACCGGAGACTGGGAATTTCGCTTGCGCTGGACTTCGGCGATGAGGTTCTCCACGAAATGCAGGTAGTCCTTCTTGCGTCCGTTGATCTGGCGGCGGAGCGCCGGCGGCAACGGGTGGTTCTCGTGCAGCATGACCGTGATCTCGCGGTCTTCGGGACTGAGCACGACCTGGATGTGCAGGCGGATCAGCGTGCGCAGACGCTCTTCGACTCCGTCAATGCGACGCACCACGTTGATCACCCGTTCCTCGGTGATCTCCATGGCGTGAGACATGATGTGGAACAGGATCTCGTCTTTCGACTCGAAGTGGTGATAGAGGCCGCCCTTGGAGAGCTTGAGCGCGACCGCGACGTCGTTCATGGAAGTGGCATCGTATCCCTGCTGTTGAAACAGCCGGGCGGCGGTGCGCAGGATTTCCTGACGCGGTTCCTGACGAGGTTCGATGGCAGCTTCGCGGAGCATCACCGAGATGGTACCGCGGAATAGGCTTTCCGCTCTAGTACGCGCTTCACGGGGTCATTGAGTGATTCAGTGATTGAGGTCTCGAAAGATTGGTTGAGTGAGTCAACGTCTCAATCACTCAATGGTCCGATCAATCCGTTCGCCAGCGGAATCGCATCACCGCGATCGCACCGAACAATAACGTGAAAAGCAGCAGGACAGCGATGGGCGCAATGGCCGAAGAGAATCCCAAGCCTCGCCAGGTCATGCCGTCCAACCCGTCCATGGCCCATCGGGTGGGAACGATCATGGACACTTTCTGGAGCCATGAGGGGAATACGAATGTCGGCACCCAGGCTCCGCCAAGCATCACCATGAAGAGCGTGGCCATGATGGAGTAGCCACGGGTGGCCTCGACCGTCTCGCCGAGGGCCGCGACCATCAGGCCGAACGAGGCGGTCATCAATGAGAATGCCGCGCAGACTCCCACCATGCCCGCGAGGCTTCCCAGGACGCGCACGCCAAACACGATCCGGGCGAAGCTGAACAGGACGAGCAGAATGATGCCTGCCACCAGGCACGCGCTCACCGTCCGGCTGCCCAGCAGCATGGTTCGGGAAAGAGGCGCGGCCCGCAGGCGCTGCCAAAGGCCAGTCTGGCGGAGCATCAGCAACGCGATTCCAACATCAAGTCCCATGAAGAGGATGAACTGAACACCCATCCCTCCGAAAGAGTGAGCGTAACCGTTGTACTCGACGTTATCCCCCGAGGTGATCGCTTGCTCGCGGGTCTCGTAGGGCATGGTCAGGCCGCCGGACAATGGCCTCTGTCCGGACGCGCCCTCCCGTTCCCGCTGTTCATTCTGGCGCTCGTTTAACTCCTTTACGCTGCCCAGCAGATCGCGCAGAGGCTTCCGGTATTCCGCTGGGATCTGAGAATTGTCCCCCACTTGTGCGAGGGACTCGGCCACCATTTCGCGCCCGCTGCTGCCGGTAAACATCTCCTTGCTGACCGTCTGCATGACCGCGCCGCTCAGGATGCCCTTGACCATCCCGAGTTCCACCCGGTGTGAAGGATCGTAGAGAAGGCCGAGCTCGGGTTTGCCCGCGCCATTTTCGCCCGCGCCGGTAAACAGCGCGCGTCCGGCATTCTTGCCGAAATCCCTGGGGATGACGATCGCCGCCGTCGCCTTCCCCTTGCGAATCGTCTCGCGCGCGGCGTCCAGCGCGGATGGCTTCACATCGAGACTCTTTTCGCTGGTGAGCTGAGCGATCAGACCGCGGGAGATGTCGCTTCCGTCCTGATCAATCACCAGCACGGGCACTTTGCTGGTCTCCGCGTTGCCACCCTGGCCGCCAAACAGGTAACCGAAGAAGGAGGCTAAGACGATGGGAACCAGCATCCCGACGACCACCGCTTTGCGGTCGTTGAAGAACAGTTTCAGGTCTTTTCGCACCAGGGCCAGAAATTGAATCATTACGCGTCTCGAAGGCTCCTTCCCGTGAGGGTGAGAAAGACGGTCTCAAGATTCGGCTGCTCGCTCGAGACATGATGGTAAGGATGCCCGTTCTCCGATAACCAGCGAAGAACGCCGGGCGCTCCGCGCGACAGATCGTGAACTCCAACCCGGAGCGTGCTTTGCGTCAACTCGGCGGATTTCACTTCCGGAAGACTGAGCATCTGTTCCGGCTTGAAACCATCGGCATGGTCGAGTTCGACGGCAATCACGTTGGTGATGGGCAGCAGCTTGTGCAGTTCCTGCAGCGTGTCGTTAGCAACCACCCTCCCGTGATCGATGATCACGATGCGATCGCATAGGCGTTCGGCTTCCTCCATGTAGTGCGTCGTGTAGATGAGAGTCTTGCCGCGCTTCTTCAACACCTCGAGATTGTCAAAGATGGCGTTCCGGCTTTGCGGATCGACGCCGACCGTGGGCTCATCGAGCAGGAGGATTTGTGGATCGTGAAGCAGGGCCGCGGCCAGGTTCAAGCGCCGTTTCATGCCTCCGCTGAACGTTTGCACCTTGTCCCCGGCGCGATCGGAGAGCCCCACCAGAGTCAGAGCGTCGTCGATTGCCTGCCGCGCTTTCGCGCCGGCCAGCGAGTAAAGCGCCGCAAAGAAAGTCAGGTTGTCGCGCGCGCTGAGATGGTCATAGAGTGCCATGTCCTGCGGGACGAGCCCGATCTGCAGCTTGACCGGGTCGGTATCACTTTTTACCTGTTTGCCTTCGATCAGCACTTCGCCGGAATCGGGCCTTAGCAATCCCGCNNAGCATGGATGAGCAGTGTACCACCGCCAAATGTTCGGAATCGATGAACAGCAATGGAGCAATCGGGTCGGGAAGACGCAGCTCAACAGGCTGCTGGAAACGTCGTGCAGAGATAGTGCTTGCCCCGTCTCGGACACTGCCGAAAAAACTCTGGTTCGCAAGCGAGTCAGGTTCAGCGCCGAACGCGCCTTCTCCGTCCGCTGTCAATTGCGGTAATGTTGCGAGCCGTTTCAGCGGTGGAACCCTCGCCGGCGCCTAGCTGCAGAACCGGCCGGCGGATTTCCCCGGTCGCTCTGAGCGGGAGAATTTTCCGAAGGTGAGCTTGTACTGCCATTTCGATCGCGGCCGATGAGCGCGGACCGCGGCGCTGGCTGAAAAGCTGCCGGGCGAGCGCGGCCTCCCGAAGAACGGCATGAAAGCGCCCGTCCTCAAGAAACTCAAAGTGAACTTTTTGCAAAGCGTCCTGGCGCATGCGATCGGGAGATTTGTGGGTACCGCTGTGCAGTCGCTGAATCCGCGACACAGCGCGGTCGACGACGCGAGCGAGTTCTCCGCCAAATTCCGCCGCGCGGGCTTCGAGCAGACGCTGTTTCGCTTTTTCGGCGGAAAACCAGGTGGGGTTTCGATTCGATTCCTGCGGCGGTTCGAGGCGGGTCACCTCGCAAAGGTGGGCAGTGATGGCAAGCTCCGGCTCAGCCGATGGGGAAGCGGCAGGGCGCGAATTCCTGGCAAGAGTTGCACTGTCAGGGTTGCGGCGAAAGTAGCGGGCGAAGGGGATTTTTTCCATCCGGCCATGAACCCCAGCCTCTTCAAAAGCCTCGAGGGCAGCGGACTGGGCGTGAGTGAGGCCGGATTCGACGCCGCCTTTGGGAAAAATCCAACGTCCACCACGGGTCTGCACCAGCAGGAATTCGATGCCACGTCTGCGGATGCGGTAGCACACGGCGGCGACCTGCTGGCGTCTCTTCGGAAGCCGTGACGGTCGCAACGCCTTTGCGGATGAATCCACTCCCATGCGACTAGAGTGCGCGATGCGGTCCGCTTCTGGCTAGAGCAAACCTTGGTTCAGTGCGAGCGATGAAGCGGCCGCGCTGGCGGGAATCCTTCTACATACTTGTGCCATGGGCTGCGAGTTGGAGAGAGTAGTGGTAATTGGGCCACCGATGGCCCCGAGGAAAAGATCTTTGGAGAACGTACGTTGCCTGCGCTGTAACCGGGAGCTCGAGTCGGGACGGAAATTCGTCGCGATCTACATGTTCGCGCAGACGGTCGGAATCAAGCCGCGGCAAAAATCGCCGGCGCAGCGGATTGTCTTCTGTCCGCAGTGCTCGGTCTCACTGGCTCTGGGACTCTCACCGGAGGGTGCCTTGAACATTGCCGCATGGGAGATGATCCGCGACCTGGTCAGCTCCGACCCCGCGTTGAATCAGGCAGCCTGGGAGAATCTGCGCGGAGCGGTACGCCTGCTGGAGGCAGGCGAATCCGTAGCCGAGCCGGAGCCCCGGTCCGATGCATGGGTGAACTTCAGCCGCGCCGGCTAGCAACCGCGTCTTAAGGTTTGCAGGGAAATCTTGGCCAACCGGGAACGGCATCTTTGGATAACTTGTATTGTCTTCGCTGTAGTCGGGAACTCGAGGCCGGACAAAAATCGGTTGCCGTCTACCTGTTCGCGCAAACGGTGGGAGTAAGGCCGCGCCAGAAATCCTCGGCCCACAGGATCTGCTTCTGCCCGCAGTGCTCAGTTTCATTGGCGATGGGCCCCGCGCCAGAAGGGGCGCTCAACCTCGCCGCTTGGCAAATGATCCGTGGCATCGTTGGCGCCGACCCCGCCCTGACCGAGGCCGCATGGGAAAGCCTGCATGGCATTGAAGAAGACCTGCTCCCGGCGACCGGCACCGGCGGCCCTGCCCATCCCACCCGAGCCGGAGCTTACTTCGAATTCTGATCCTTCGAGCCCATATCGGTCTCGAATAAACCCCGGGGAACTCCGTGGTTGACAGCGGGAGGTCGAGGTGGGTAGCATTTCTAAAACCGACCGCTCGGTCGGTTTTATGTCTGCAAACTTGATTTAGCAT
>PMBA01000112.1 GCA_003152795.1 Acidobacteriaceae bacterium
GAATGGACGGCGTGCACCATGGTGATCTTCACCCCCGCCACGGTTTGTGTGCCGCCCTTATTCATGGGCGCGATTTCTTTGACGCCTTTTTTCTGCAGCCACAAGCAGAGTTCGAAGATACCAACCGCGATCGGATTGAGCTTCTTGCCGACCTCAACCGCATCGCCAATGTGATCGCCATGCCCGTGGGTGCAGAGCAGCGCGTCGGCCTTCCTGACGTTCTTCTCGCTCTCCGGGCACATGGGATTACCGGCAATCCAGGGATCGATATAGAGGGTCCTACCTTCCGGCGTCTGGACGCGGAAGGTGGCGTGACCAAGCCACGTGAGTTGGACTCCTTTAGGATTCACGTCACACCTCAGGGTTAACCTGCGAAGTAGCATTTTAACAGGTGGCAAAAAAAGGACTCGAGGGTGCCAAAAGCACAGGTCGAGAGCTACCATGCGACGGGGACGCCAAACCACCGCACGTGTGTAAAATGGTGCTCAAATGCCCGATCTTAAAGTGTTGCTGTCCCGCGAAACCATTGCCAAGCGCGTCGCCGAGATGGGAGAAGAGATTGCACGCGATTTTCGCGGCCAATCGATTATCTTCGTCGGCGTTCTCAAAGGCGCCGCTATTTTCTTGAGCGATCTTGCCCGTCAAGTTCCCCTCGACGCCACCTTCGACTTTATCGGGGTGTCGAGTTACGGGAACCGCCCCATCGCAAAGGAAGACCCGGCGGGCCACGCGGCGTGGGATTCGCTCGGCGAAGTCCGTTTGACCAAGGACATGGATCAGTCGCTGGCGGATCGCAACGTGGTTCTCGTCGAAGACATTCTGGACACCGGGCTGACGCTGAACTACATTTCGAAGCTGGTGCGGGCGCATCAGCCCAGGTCGCTGCGCATAGCGGCCCTGCTGGACAAGCCTTCCCGCCGCAAGCAGCCGATCGAGGTGCAATACATCGGCTTCACCATCCCCGATGCGTATGTGGTCGGTTACGGACTGGACTATGCCGAAAAGTATCGCAATCTTCCGGACATCTGCGTGTTGGAAAATTTGTGATTGGTAATTTTGCAATTCGTAATTGTAAGAACCTGTGTTGTTGGTTTTCAATTACCCATTACAAATTGCCAATTACAAATTAATCGGCTGCTAGAATGGAGCTTGTGAAAACCACCGCCTCGCCAACTGGACGTGCTTCCGAGGTGGAACCCCTTCTGCTCGAAGTGGCCGACGTCGTCAACACCACGCTCGATCTGGAAAGCACGCTGCGGCGCGTGGCCGAACTGGTCCGAAAGGTCATTAACTACGAAATTTTTGCCATCCTGTTGCTCAATGAGCAGCGCCAGGAATTGTATCTCCGGTTCCACGTGGGGTATCCGCCTGGAGTCGCCGATCGCCTGCGCGTAAAGGTGGGCCAGGGGGTTACCGGACGCGCCGCGCAGACTCGGCAGGCGGTGCTCGTCGCCGATGCAACGCAGGAGGATTTCTACATTGAGGCCCTGCCCAACGTCCACTCGGAACTGGCCATCCCACTGATCGTGAAGAACCGGGTGATTGGCGTCATCGACCTGGAGGCGCGTCAGAAGGGGTACTTCACCGAAGAGCACAAACGGCTGCTGACACTAATCGGGTCGCGCATGGCGGTGGGAATCGAAAACGCGCGCCTGCACACGCGCATTACCCGCCAGGCGCGCACCCTGCTTCTGCTCAACGAGATTGCCCGCGAACTCACATCGATTCTGAACCTCGACGAACTGCTCAAGCGCATCGCCGAGTTGCTCAACCGTTTGATCGAGTACCAGATGTTCAGCATTCTCCTGGTGGACCCGACCGGCGAAAGGCTGCAACAGCGCTTCTCACAGCGCTTCGAGGAAAGACTGCATCTGAAGCACGACATTCCGATGGGCCGCGGCGTGGTGGGGTACGCTGCGCAGGCCAAGCAAGCGGTCCTGGTGCCGGACGTGGCCAAGAGCGACCGTTACATCGCGGTGAATCCAGAGACGCGTTCGGAACTGGCCGTGCCGCTCATCTACCAGGAGAAAGTAATCGGGGTGCTCGATCTGGAGCACACCAAGCGCGGCTATTTCACCGAGGATCACCAGCGCACCCTGACCACGCTCGCGGCGCAGCTTGCCATCGCCATTGAAAACGCCCGCCTGTATGAGGAAATTGCCCGGCAGGAACAGCGACTGGAACGCGACCTGGCACTGGCGCGCGAACTGCAGTTTCGCTTGTTACCGCATTCGCTTCCCAAGATGCAGCATCTTGACGTGGAGGCAAAGTTTGTTCCCGCCCGCGCCATTGGCGGCGATCTCTACGATTTTTTGCCTTATTCGCTGTCGCGCCTGGGGATCGCGATTGGAGATGTGAGCGGCAAAGGCGCGCCAGCCGCCATCTATGCCGCGCTGGTCAGCGGCATTCTGCGCTCGCACGCGCCCATCGAGCCGGGTCCGGCGGAGATGCTATCGGCGGTGAATCTATCCCTGGCCGAGCGCCGGATTGCGGCGCAGTTTGTTTCGATCATCTTCGCGGTGTGGGACGACGAGCGGCGAACACTGTTGGTGGCGAACTCCGGCCTGCCGCGGCCCATCTATTGTCGTGACGGCAAGATCGAATCCATCGATGCAACCGGTCTGCCACTGGGACTGTTCGACGAGGCTGAGTACGACGAATTCAGTTTCAAGGCGAAGCCGGACGATCTCTTCGTGTTCTATAGCGATGGCATTCTCGACGCGCGCAACCGGCACGGGCAATCTTTTGGGCAGGAACGCGTGGAAGCAATTGTCGCTGCCTGCGTGACCAAGTCGGCAGACTGCGTGGTGAATGAAATCTTCAAGGCGGTTACCGAGTACGCGGCTGGCGCGGAAGCATTCGACGATCAGACCGTGGTCGCGATCAAGGTGAAAGCCGGTCCGGGCAGACGGAAGTGAAGCGGGCGCGCGAATCGCAAGGGTTGCGGCCGCCGGCGTTCGCCTATGAGGGCGCGATTTCAGCCGGGCGCGCCACGCAACTCTATTGCGAAGCGGTGCCGCTGGAACGTCTTGCCGCGCGCCACGGAACTCCCCTCTACGTTTATTCCGCAGCCATGATCCGCGCCCGCGTCAACGCTTTCGCTCGCGCTTTTCATTCCATTCCTCACACCCTGTGTTATTCAGTCAAGGCCAACTCGACGCTGGCGATTTTGCGGCTTCTGGCAGGCGAGGGAGCCGGATTTGACGTGGTTTCTGGCGGTGAACTGCAACGAGTCCTGCGCCTGCGCCCGAAGGCAGCGAGTAAGCCCAAGGTTGTGTTTTCCGGCGTGGGCAAGACGGCGGCGGAGATGGAACTCGCGTTGCGCTCGGGGATAATGCTGTTCAACATTGAAAGCGCTTCGGAATTGAACTTGCTTTCGGCAACCGCGACCCGATTGCAGAAACGAGCAGCAATTGCGGTGCGAGTCAATCCCGACGTTTCGACGAAAACTCACCCTTATATTTCGACCGGACTGCATCAGCACAAATTCGGCGTGCCGATTCCCGAGGCGCAGGCGCTTTACGCGCAGGCTGCAAAGCAACCTTATCTGAAAGTGGCCGGAGTGAGCGTCCACATCGGGTCGCAGATTACCGACGTCGGCACATTTCAAGAAGCGCTCGAGCGCTTGGCCGATCTGGTTCGCGTGCTGCGCGAGCAGGGACACGACATTCGCTACATCGACGCTGGCGGTGGGTTGGGAATTTCGTACGACGGAGCGCAGGAGAGTTTTGCAAAACAGATTGCGGCCTACGCGAGGGCGGTGATTGCGCCGTTGCGTGGGTTGAAACTGCATCTACTGCTCGAGCCGGGACGCTCCATCGTGGGGCCGGCAGGCGTTTTGCTGACGCGTGTCCTCTACCGGAAAACAAATCGCCGGAAACGCTTTCTGATTGTCGATGCGGCGATGAACGATCTGCTGCGTCCTTCGCTGTACGGCGCCTACCACGAAATTGTTCCGGTAAGCCGCAAGCGGCGCACAACCGAGACCACCGAAACCGAGATTACCGACGTGGTCGGCCCCATCTGTGAGACTGGGGATTTTTTTGCGCGCGATAGAAAACTGCCGCCGGTCAGCGAGGGAGATCTGCTCGCCATTCTGGACGTGGGCGCGTACGGCTCAGTGCTGGCATCGAACTACAACACACGCGGCCGGGCGGCGGAAGTGCTGGTGGATGGCACGAAGGCCAGAGTGATACGGCGACGCGAGACCTTGCAGGATCAGGTGAGGTTGGAGGAACTTTAGCGCACCCACTGGACGGGCGCGGACGCCCGTCGCTCCATTGCAGGCTACAGTGACTCCAAAAAGTTCGTCACTGCCCGCAGCACCGGCTCGGGCTGCTGGATGAAGAGCGCGTGTCCCAGGTTGCGGAACTTCACATGTGTGTGATGCGGCAGCAGGCGCGTGGCCAGCGCAACATCCGCGTCGGACATCAGGCCGCCTAATTCCTGGCTGGCTTGCAGAAGCAGCGTTGGACACGCAATTCCGCGCAACACCGCTTCCCCGTCCCACCCTTGGAGCGACGATCCGTCGAGCGTCATGTCGTAGGTGCCAGGATCGGCCTGCTGCACGCAGCGCGCCCAGGAGAGCAGGTAGGCCTCGTCGTTGCCGGGAAGTTCGCGGATCGTAACGGACTCATCGGCACCCGGAATCGGCAGCACAATTTTGCCGATGCCATCTGCAACCTGCTCGACGGAGCCGCCCTTGCGCGCCAAATCGCGCAGTCCCGAGAACAGCGCCGTGTACATCGGGTTGCGAAGGTGCCGGGCAACGATCAGGTTGTCGCCGAGAATCAGGGCGCGCACCAGTTCCGGATGGTGCGAAGCGACCCACATGCCCAACATGCCGCCGAGCGAATGTCCGAAGAGCACGGCGGGAGCGGAAACGCACTTCCCAAGAAAGCGGGCGATATCCTCGGAATACTCCGGGCCGTGATAGCCGCGGGCCACGCGCGAGGACTTGCCATGCCCGCGCAGGTCAACCGCGAAGATATGCCAGCGCAAGCTCAGGGCGGGAATCACCGGCAGAAATACCTGCCAGCGCCGGCCAAGCCCATGCAACAGCACGAGGGGCGGCCCATTGGCCGGTCCTTCGGCATAGTTCAATCGGACTTCGCCGGTGTCGAACGTGCGCTCGACGATGCTGGAATGATCGTCAACCACAACCGTCACCGTCCCGCCGGGGCGTCAGCGCTCCCCCCACTTGAGCTTGGTGGCGAGCACTTCGAAAAATGTTTTCTGAAACCGCAAGAGCCTGGCTGAGTGTTCCGCCTTAACGCAGCGGACGATATCGCCGTCTCGCATGGGCATGCCGACCTGTCCATCCAGACTCAGGTACGCTTCTTCCTCTCCGGTCTTGACCTGGATTTCAATCTCGACCGTATCGCGGACGACCACCGGACGATGCGTCAATCCATGAGGCGAGACGGGCGTGATGACGAAGGCATTCACATCCGGTTTGAGGATGGGTCCGCCCGCACCCAGAGAATAAGCGGTAGAGCCAGTGGGCGTCGCGATGATCAGGCCATCGGCCCGGTAGCTGGAAACGAACTCGGAGTCGACGAAAAGCTCGAAGTAATTCAAGCGGGCGATGGCGCTCTTGCTCACCACCAGCTCGTTCAAAGCGGTGTGAGCCGCGAGCACCCCGCCGCCCCGTACCAGCGAGCAACTCAGCATGGAGCGACTGTCGACAATGTAATGCTTCTTCTCGATCGCCTCCAGCGCTGGATACAGGCCGGCCAGTGGCAGTTCCGTCAGGAACCCGAGGGTGCCGAGGTTGACGCCGAGGATCAGCGTTCCGGCTTTTGCAACCGCGCGTGCCGCTGAGAGCAGGGTGCCATCTCCGCCGAGCACCAGAGCCAGATCCGGCGAGCGCGAGGCCAACTCGCTCCGCGCCAATACGCTGCTTGCCGGAAAGTACGCTGCGCTTTCCTGGTCCACGACCACCGCGCAGTTGCGCTGCTGCAGCCATTTTTCGAGCAGCGGCAGTGCTTCCGCTAGCTCGGGACGGTCCGGCTTGGAAACGATGGCGACCGTTTTCTGGCGGGTTGTTTCGGATATCTGTTCTGGCATCGGACTTCCGATTGTACAGAATCACCGGACAAGAGGCGGCGATAACTCGGCATAGAGCAGAAATTCACGATTGCCTTCGCCCCCGAGGATGGGCGACTCGATCGATTCGGTGCGCGTGCATCCCAGATCCAGCAGCGCTCCCTCCACCCTGGCCACGGCCGCTCGCTGGGCCGATTCGTCGCGCACGATTCCGCCTTTACCCACCGCTTCCCTGCCCGCTTCGAACTGCGGTTTCACCAGCACCACGATCCGGGGGCAACCCGAAGCAGCGCGAATCACCGCTGGCAGCACGAGCGTGGCGGAGATGAAGGAAACGTCCATCGCGATGAAATCGATCGGGTCCCCCACGTCGGCAGCTTGAAGATAGCGGGCGTTGGTTTTCTCCAGAAGTCGAATGCGGGGGTCATTGCGCAAGGCGAAATCCATCTGACCATACCCGGTATCGACGGCAATCACCTTGGCGGCGCCATGCTGTAGCATGCAATCGCTGAAACCTCCAGTGGACGCGCCGATGTCAAGACAGACCTTGCCCTGAAGATCGATTTGCCAGTGCTCGAGAGCCTTCTCCAGCTTAAGCCCGCCACGGCTGACGTAGCGGAGATCGCCGCCCAGCAGGCGGAGGGTTGAGCCCGACTCAATCGCCGCACCCGCCTTCTCGACCTTCTGTTCGTTGACCAGAACTTTCCCGGCCAGGATCAGCGCCTGCGCGCGCTCGCGCGACGGCGTCAGTCCACGATCCACCAGTAACTTGTCGAGACGTGTCTTCACTGAGATCAAGTCTGCGCGAAGATTCAATACAGCTAGCACCCGATGCAGTGCAGAATGTTGGAAGCGATTCGTTAACAGAAGGTTACAAGAGTAGGTTCCCGTTTTTCCACAAACTTTTCCACGCAAGTGTTGAAAAATTGGGCGGAACTGCCGAGGGTTGGGCGGGGGACAGGCCGGATTGTGATCGGATGACCGGCTAACCGGAATTCAACACATCTCTTTGAACTCAGCTCAACCGATGGCCGATGCCTCAGCCTGCGACCTCTTCCAGAGTCTTCTGGTCGATGTCGAAGTTGGCGTGCACGTTCTGCACGTCGTCGCAATCCTCGAGCGCTTCCATCAGGCGGATCATCTGCGTCGCCTGCTGGCCTTCCAGTTTGATGTAGGTATCGGGAACCATACTCACGCTCGACGAAGCAGGGGTGATGTTGGCTTTCTTTAATGCCTCCAGCACGCCTTCGTAGGCGGAAGTCTCAGTCAGGATTTCCCAGTTCTCGCCATCGTCCTTCAGATCTTCGCCGCCAGCCTCCAGGATGATGTTCATCAAGTCGTCTTCCTTGGCCACCGACTTGGGGATGATGATGTCCCCCTTCTTGTGGAACATGTACGCCACCGCGCCCGCTGCGGCCATGTTGCCATTGTTCTTACCGAAGACGTGGCGGATTTCGCTGACCGTGCGATTACGGTTATCGGTGGAAATTTCAGCCAGCAATGCAACGCCACCGGGNNTTGATGTTGTCGGCCGGCATGTTCTCGGACTTCGCCGCCAGAATCGCCGTCCGCAGTCGCGGGTTCATGTCGGGATCGCCGCCCGACTTGGCCGCCATCGCGATTTCCTTGATGAGACGGGTGAATATCTTGCCGCGCTTAGCGTCGAGCGCACCCTTCTTGTGCTTGATGGTTGCCCACTTCGAATGGCCGGACATAGCTGTACCTCGTCTCTAGAGAACTCAAATGGCGCTGATTCTCGGAATTTTGGATCCGCCCGCGGAGGAAATCACAGGATCAGCCTCGACGTAAAACACGTTCAGGCGAATGCAAATTATAGCATGGGAGACGAATGCCCCACTCAATCGCGTTCTTTGCGAATGCGTAGGGCGGGAGCGCCGTCCGTGCTTTTCGCGCCTGCCGAGCAGACTCCTGCTAGCCCCGTGGGGGTGGCTGAGCGATGATGTCGCCATCGAGGTGATGCTGCTCAGCCCAGACATGAGGTACCCTAGTCGGGATTCCGCCATGGCCGCAAACGCCCTCGACCGCCGACTCACCGAACTCGAAGCCTGCCGTTATCGCTTCGGTCGCCTCCAAGCCGCTGTGGTCGTGAACTTGCTGAACCGTCTCGACGCCGCGCGCTTTCCCGATACAGCTTCGCTGATCCGCTTCCATGAAGCTTTGCTTTTTCTGCGCGCCTTTCCCCAAGCGCCAGCCGTGGTTCGCGCCACCGAGCGTGTTTTGAAGGGTTTCCACAAGAAAGTGGAAGCATTGCGCAAAGCCGGCGCCGACATGGACGACTTTGAACCCTTCGACGCCTCCGGCCTCTCCGGCACTGTGATGGAGGACACGCTCAGCTTCGATGTTGCGCGCTGGCTCATCCAGCGCATGCCCAACCAGGTCGAAATCGCTTGGGAGAACTACGCGCCCGGACGAGACTTAGGCAACACCGGCCCGCGCTTTATTCCATTGCTCGCGGACGACGCGTACGTCGAAGCCGACACGCCGTGGCGGCGATGGCTGGAGGCTGCCGGCGGCAAGAAGAATGGGAGCAGAGCCCCGTCAACCCACGAGATGGCCTGGCTGATTGATAGATTCGAGAAGTTGTCGCTGCCGCCTCAACAAAAAGCCGAACTCTACGAGTCCCTGCGCGTGCCCGTGCGTTGGAGACTTGAGAATTCCCTGGTTGCGCGAACCCGAAACGTGAAGCCGGTTCGCAGCGTCTTCTATCACACCGTAGCATTGATCAGCCGCAGCCAGGTGTCGCTGGCGGCCGAGATGGCACGGCGTCCGCCGCAACTGGCAAAGCTCTCGCACAGCCAGGGCGATGGGGTCATGGAGTTGATCCGCGAGGTTATGCTGGTGCGCTATCGCGAACTTTACGGCACCACTCTCGGCGATCCGCGGTCGGTGGTGCGAGCGGATGTGGGGCGCGGCGTTTCCATCTACCTGTGGAACCTGCCGCCAGACCGGCGGCTGCCGCTGCGCGCCTATGTCGCCGGATTGACCCTGAAGAACGGCGTCCCCATCAACTACATCGAAGCCATCGGGCTCTGCGAGTGGATGGAGGTCGGGTTCAACACCTTCTACACTTTTCGCGGGGGCGAGGCCGGATGGATCTACGCGCAAGTACTGCGCTGCCTGTGTCATTTGATGGGAACAACCTGCGTCTCGGTCTATCCCTATCAACTGGGCCACGACAACGATGAGGCGATCGAGTCGGGTGCCTTCTGGTTCTACCGGAAACTCGGTTTCCGGCCAGGACGCCCGGAACTGCAAAGATTGGCCGAAAGCGAAGAGCACAAGATCGCCGCCGACTCACAATACCGCACACCCCCGCGCACGCTGAAGCGACTGGCGGCGGGGCACGCGTTCTATGAACTGCCGGGCAGCGAGGTGGGCGCGTGGGACAGCTTTTCAACGCGAAACATCGGATTGCGAGTCAACCGGCGTATGGCGCGCGATTTCGGCGGAGATGCCGGCCTCATGCGCGACCATTCCAGGCGCGCCTTGGAACGAATGCTGGGCGTCAGCACGTCTTCGTGGACGCCGTTGGAGCGGGCAGCCTTCGAGAATTTTGCGCTCGTTTTGGCCGGTGTTTCGGGATTGCGCTCTTGGACCAGAGAAGAAAAAGCAGACCTCGTCCGAATCATCCGCGCCAAGTCCAAGCCCGATGAAATGTTGTACCAGCACCTTACGCAGCGGCACGGGCGGCTCAGGAATGCGCTGCTGAG
>PMBA01000170.1 GCA_003152795.1 Acidobacteriaceae bacterium
CAGCAGGCAGAGCAAAGCCACCGAGTCCGCCCCACCGGAAATCGCCACTGCCAGGCGGTCCCCGGCGCGAATCGACTCTTGCTTCCGAATTGTCTTCAACAGCCGCTCGGCCAGCCCATGCACGAAGAGATGGTACCGGAAACCAGTTCTCAGTTCCCAGTTCTCAGTTCTCAGCAAACCTTGCCACTGGGAACTGGGAACTGATTTTCTGATATGCTGTCCGGCAAATGTGGGGAGCTTCGCGCTGGACTGCGGGATTACTGCTGCTGGTTGTCCTCGCCCCGGTCTTGGGGCCGCTGGCGATGCCATGTTCCGCGCTGCCGCAAGCCCAGCACTGCGCGCGCCAGGCGATGTCCGCGCCTGCCGCGCAGACCGCGATGCCATGCCATCATGCGATGGCACAGTCGAACCGGCCCAAATCCGAACCATCGCCCGTCGAAGCATCGCCTTTTAAATCATCGGAAAGTTCGTTTCAAGCCACCGATAACGACTGCTGTCAGAAACATTGCTGCTGCGGCGCAACCACCTCCGAGTGGGCACAGCCCGCTTCGAGTCTCATCTCTTTCGTCAGCATCCTGATCGAACCCGCGCGGGTATCGCCAAGTGCGGTCCTGCTCTCCAGCGATATTTTCGGGCAAGATTCCGCCCGCGCTCCGCCGCGCACCTAACCCTCTCCCCAAACTCCGGAACCTGGCACCAACCGCAAACCCCAAAGCTCTATGGCGCGGATATTCCTGTCCGCGTAATCGCCCCATCAGGGGCCGAGAGGATCGACAGCTAAGGACATACATGACTCGCCTCAAGCCACTTGCATTGGCCGCCGTGCTATTGATATTGATGACCCTAACCTCTGCCGCCTTCGCCAACGTCTATGGCGCCGTCCGCGGCGTCGTGCACGACCCCCAGCATCGCCCGATTCAGGACGCCATGGTGATGCTCAAAGCCAGATCGTCGGACTGGGCGAAGACCGTCACCACCGACGCCAACGGTGAATTCCAACTCAACGCCGTCCCGCTCGGCGAATACTCCGTCAGCATCGCCAGCAAGGGCTTCGCGCAGACTGCACTTGATGTTACGGTCACCTCCGGAACCGTTCCCGTGGTTCACTTTCAATTGCAGGTGGCCTCGGCAAGTGAAAAAATTCTCGTTTCCGGCGCTCCCGCAGTCGTTGCCACCGACAGCGCCACTCCCATTGCCCTGGTCAGCCGCCTCGACATCGAGCGCACTCCCGGCGCCGACCGCACCAACAGCATGGCGATGATCACCGACTACGTGCCCGGCGCCTACGTCACCCACGATCAACTCCACATCCGCGGCGGCCATCAGACCACCTGGCTCGTGGACGGCATACCCGTTCCCAATACCAACATCGCCAGCAACATCGGCCCGCAATTCGATCCCAAAGACATCGACTACCTGGAAGTCAATCGCGGCAGCTACGGCGCCGAATTCGGCGATCGCACCTATGGCGTGTTCAACGTCGTCCCCCGCACCGGATTCGAGCGCAACAACCAGGCCGAACTGGTGCTCAGCGCCGGCAACTTCTACCAGACCAACGACTCGTTCAGTTTCGGGAGCCACACCGAGCGCTTCGCGTATTACGCCAGCGTCAACGCCAATCGCAGCAATCTCGGCTTGCAGCCGCCGATTCCCCAAGTCGAGCACGACGCCGCCAATGGCTATGGAGGCTTCGGCTCCTTCATCTTTAATGTGAATCCTTCCAACCAACTTCGCCTGGTGACGGCGCTGCGCAAGGACTACTACCAGGTTCCCCGCGATCCGAACTTCAATGATCTTGAGAGTTCGCAGTTCGATAGCAGCGGCCTCGGTGACGGCAACCACGAATCCGACGCCCTGGTCAATGCGTCATGGGTTCACACCTTTAACTCGAAACTTATGCTTACGGTCTCACCCCTGTTTCATCGCAACAGCGCGGACTACGAGAGTGCGCCGAACGACTATCCCACTGCCACCACCGATCGTCACTCCTCGACTTATGCCGGTGGCCAGGCGATCTTTGGCGCGAACTTCAACAAGAATGACCTCCAGGCTGGCTTCTACGGATTCCACCAGAACGATAGTCAACAGCTGGGCATTCTTTTCAATTGCGCGACCAATGGTGACCCCCAATACTCGCCGCCCAACTGCGACCCGAATAATCTGCCGGCGCCTTTTGCCGATTCCGAGCCCGCCTCCGGGGGCCTCGCTGCTTTCTTCCTCGATGACAAGTTCAAACCCTTTTCCTGGATGACCCTTTCCGCCGGCCTCCGCCCCACCCACTTTGCCGGCAGCGGTGTCTCGGAGAATTCCATCAGCCCGCGCTTCGGCGCAACCGTTACCATCCCGCGTCTGCGCTGGACCTTCCGCGCTTTCTACGGCCACTTCTACCAGGCGCCGCCCTTGCTTACCGCCTCGGGACCGTTGCTGCAGTTGTGCACGGAAAATGGTTGCACCTTCATCCCACTCCACGGCGAGCGTGACGAAGAGCATCAATTCGGCGTTACCATCCCCTTTCGCGGATGGACTCTGGACGCCGACACCTTTCGCACCCGCGTCAACAATTTCTTCGACCACGACGTGATCGGAGAATCGAATCTGTTCTTCCCACTCACCATTCAGGAAGCCCTCATCCGCGGATGGGAACTCACGCTGCGCTCGCCGCGCATCGCCCATCGCGCGCAACTTCACCTCGCCTATTCGAATCAGGTTGCCTACGGCGGCGGCGCCATTACCGGAGGTCTGACGGATGGCACCACGAATCTCTGCGATCCCAACCCCGGCCTGTGTCCGCTTGACCATGACCAGCGCAACACTCTGAACCTCGGGGCCGACGTCTCTCTGCCGTGGCGCTCCTACGCTTCCACCAACATTTACTATGGTTCGGGGTTCAGCAATGCGTTCACGGATGCGCCGTATCCCGGCGGCTATCTTCCCGGACACACCACCTTCGATCTGTCGCTCGGCAAGGACTTCGGCGAACGCGTCTCCGCTTCGCTGAATGCAGTCAACGTCGCCAACCGGCGGGTCGAACTCGATAACAGCACCACGTTTGGAGGTTTCCATTGGAACAATCCCCAGGAGATCTTTGTCGAGATGCGCTTCCGGTTCCACTATTGAGCGTATGCTTGCCAGTTTCGCCAATGAACTGGAAGGCGACTCAACCGGCTTCGCCGCGGTGGCAGAGGAGTCCATGAAACTCACGAAATCCCAATTCCGGCTCACGGCAGTCATCTTGTTGCTCACCGCGTCTATAGCCTGCAATCGCACCAGGAAGTATCCGCTGCAGGGCGAAGTGATCGGCAAGAACGCGGCCACGGGCGAGATTACGGTGAAACATGGCGATATCCCCGGATTCATGTCAGCCATGGCCATGCCGTACCGCGTCAAGAATCTGGCGGTGGTTCAGGAAGTTCAGCCCGGCGACAAGATCGCCGCGAACGTGGTCATCGGCAACGATCCAAGCGACTACTGGCTGGAAGATGTTCGCATCACCGATGAGTCGGCCCGTGTCCCGGCAAAGGTGCCGGCTGCGCCGCGCATGCTCATGCCTGGGGAACGGGCACCAGACGCCGCTCTCACAAACCAGGACGGCCGCACCATTCATCTTTCAGATTTTGCCGGAAAGGCGTTGCTGGTGACTTTCATCTACACCCGCTGTCCCATGCCCGACTTCTGCCCGCGCCTGAGCAGCCAGTTTGCGCATATTCACGAGGAACTCAGGAAGAACCCTGACGTTTACAGCAAGACACACTTGCTGACCATCAGCTTCGACCCCAAATATGACACCCCGGCGGTCCTGCGCAACTATGGCCTGTCTTATTTGAATGGCGACCAGAGCGGCTTCGCGCACTGGGACTTCGCTTCCACGAATCCAGCGGACCTGGGCCGTCTTGCGCAGGCATTCGGCCTGCAGTACCAGGACGAAAACAACCAGATCTCCCATAACATGAGCATCGTTTTGATTGCGCCCGATGGTACGGTGGCCCAGTTCTGGTCCACGTTCTGGACGGCGACGGAACTGACGGAGAGCATGCGGCACGCTGCCCATGCCACCGGTCAGAGCAAAAAAACTGACAAAGAGGAGTTCCGTCGCCTGAGAACTGATGGCTGACGGTTGACGGTTCATCCGCATCCAACGAACCAGAAAGTGAAAAGATCGGTTTGACGCTGTTCCGGTACGCTCCGTATAATGCAGAGCGTCCACACCCTGATCACCACTTTTGTGGTTTTGCGTGAACAGAGCCGGGCGTCGTAGGCGCCTTCCGCGCTGGCTGCGCCGGTTTCAGGCTTCAGGTCATGTTTCAGGTATCACCGATAGGCTCGGGTTGCGATCAGTCTCGTTGAGCCCAGCGAGCTGGGAGCTTCCAGCATTTCCGAAAAAATCCAAAGGAGTACAAAGCACCCAATGATTAGCGAGTTTGTGACTGGCAAGATTGCGCGCGTTACCGTGGCCGTAGTGTTCGGCCTCTCCCTCTTCGCTCTGGCCCAAGCCGANNGAAGGACGGCGCGATTTCGACACGCTCGCCAAGAAATTTGAACCCAAGCAGAACGAACTGAAAGGCTTGGCGGACGAAATCGACAGCCTCAAGAAACAGCTGAATGCCCAGCAGGACAAGTTGAATGACGAATCGCGCGACAAACTGGTCAAGCAGATCGAGACCAAGCAGAAGAGTTTCGAGCGCGCCACCCAGGATGCGCAGGAAGATTTCCAGAACCAGCAGCAGGAGATCGGAGGCAAAATCCTGAACAAGATGGCGCCGATCATCCAGAAATATGTTACTGAGAACGGTTACGGTCTCCTGCTTGACACTTCTCAGGCTTGGCCGCGAGGTCCTGTGATTCTGTCTGGACCGGCGATGGACATCACCCAACCCATCGTCGAGGCCTACAACGTTCAGTCCGGTGTGCCGGCGCCCGCTGCGGGCAGCACGCCCGCCAAACCCGTAAGGCCGACGACCACCAAGCCCGCCGCGCCTGCGAGCACTCCGCCGAAAAAGTAACGCACCGCGCGGATAGTTTTCGTTCCAATTTATTTCTTAAGACCGCGTGCAGACGCGGTCTTTTTTTTGCGTTTTTGCTGGTGAAAGGCCGCGCGGCTTCGCTCGGCGGACGGACCGGGGTGCGCTGCTCCACCGGTTGCTTTCTTGCTTTCTTCCTTCGTCACTCGGGATCAATTCGCAGTCCCCAGGTGTCTGTAGAGACAACGGGCCCGTTCCGGAGGACACGCATATGTTCAGTTCACTCGAAAGCAACTGGGACCAGTCCGCCCGTCGCGGTTGGACTGCGCTAGCTTCATTCACCATTCAGGCCTTTAGTCTGAGTTTGCTGCTCGCAATCTCATTGCTCTGGGTGCAGCGGCCACCGCAGGTCCGCTGGCTCCAACTGACCGCGCCCGCAGCCTTCACCTCACCTGTAGAAACACAGCCTGCGCACGGACATCCTGCAACCGGCGCAGCCGGTAACCCGCGCACCGAACAAATCGTCGCGCCGTCATCGATCCCTCTTCGCACCGCGGTAAGCAACGACGTGGGACCGGTTCCGACGGCGCCGGATTTCTCGTCCATCGACGCCGGACCAGGCCGCGGACCAGGCGCTAACGTTCCGCATGGCATCGGAGGCGGTTTCCCCGTCGTGCTCCCACCGCGCCCAACCGTTGTCAAACCCCTGGTTGTATCGAACCTGGGGGAAGGCAGCCTGCTGCACCGGGTTCAGCCGGTCTATCCGTCAATCGCGCGCCAGGCAAGGGTTCAGGGCGCAGTCGAGTTGCGGGCGATCATCAGCAAGACCGGGACGATCGAGAACCTGGTCGTGGTCCGCGGCCACCCGATGCTGGCCTCAGCCGCCATCGATGCGGTCCGGCAATGGCGCTACCGTCCGTACCTCCTGAACCACGAGGCCATCGAAGTGGAGACGGAAATCACCGTGAACTTTGTGTTGTCCGGCACTTAACCATGGTTAGGTGCGACCTTGGTTACGATTGGCACGTGACCTGCCGGCGCGTGCCGTCACTATAATCGGCTACATGCACGCTCCCCGTCCCGACTTGTCGAAACTGCCCGACCGCCGCTCGCTGATTCTCGACGGACGTACCTGGGCGGAAGTTTCTCTCGGAGCACTGGGAGAAAATTTTCACGCGGTGCAGATGCATGTCGGCAAGGCCGTCACCATTTGTGCCGTCGTCAAAGCCGATGGTTACGGGCATGGCGCGATCGAGTGCGCGCGCGCGCTCGAATCCGAGGGCGCCGAGTGGCTGGGAGTGACCGACGCCGCGGAAGGCCTGGCGCTGCGCGGCGCCGGCACCAGGGCCCGAATCCTGTTGATGACCGGAATCTGGAAAGGCGAGGAAGACGGCATCGTGGCGCAGAACCTCACTCCTACGATCTGGGAACCCTGGCACATCGAGTCGCTTGAACGCGCGGCGCGGAAACGCCAAAGCGTTTTGCCCGTGCATCTGAAACTCGATACCGGCATGAACCGCCTCGGGGCATCGAAGGAAGCGGTGCCGCGTTTGTGCGAGATGCTATCCGCGTGCCAGCACCTGAACCTGGAAGGAGTAAGCACGCACTTCGCGTCGGCTGAAGTGCTGGACGCCGAAGACGCGGTACGCCAGATGGAATGCTTTGAAGAGGGACTCGCGGTCTTGCGGAGTTACGGACTTCGGCCGGCGCTGGTTCACATGGGAAATTCCGCCGCCATGAGTGCGCGGCCCGACACCTGGAAGACCATGGTGCGTCCGGGCATCGCCCTCTACGGATATTCGCTGCCATTCACCCGCGCCGGCGAGCGCGCCGCGGTGGCGGAACTGCCGCTGCGGCCGGTGCTTTCGTGGAAAACGCGCGTGCTGACGGTGAAGGAAGTTGCAGCCGGGCAGGCGGTCGGTTACATGGGCACCTTCGTGACAAAGGAGCCAAGCCGCATCGCGGTGCTGCCCGTCGGTTATGCGGACGGTTATCCGCGGCTGCTTTCCAATCGCGCACGCGTGATCGTAGGTGGCGAATACGCGCCGGTCGTGGGGCGCGTCTCGATGGACTTGACCATCGTGGACGTCAGCCACATCAGCGGCGTCGCCGTGGGAGATGAAGTCATCTTGATCGGAAAAAGCATCGGCGCAGGCGGCGGCAAGAGCGTGGACGCAGTGGAACTGGCGCGCCTGTGCGAAAGCGTACCCTACGAAATTCTGTGCGGCTTGTCGCGGAGGGTGCCGAGGGTTTACAGCAGCTCATAAACTCTGCTCTCCACTGCTAACAACTGACTGCTGAGTGCTGAATTCCGCCGTTAAACCGACCCCAGTCGCCAATTTTCCCCCGATGTTGTATTTCTGGAACAGAGATGCCCTCGCGCTACGCTCAATGGATGTACGACTGGGAGACCCGGCTCACGTCGGTGGACAACAACCGCGTGGTGCGTCCGCTGGATTGGGGACTGGATTGGACTCACGGCTGGCCCAGGCGCAACGGCGGTCCTGCTGGACAGACCTCGCGCGATCTCACCGAGTATTTCTCGCGCTTCAACGATCGCATCATCAGCGACAGCGACAATTTTTATTCTTACCGGCAGCCTGCGGATTTCCGTTTGGAGCGCCGCGAGGTTCAGGTGTTCAGCACCCGCGAAGNNAATAATCTGGTGAACGCGCGCTGGTTTCCGGCGCGCGGGCGCCGCGCCGTGGTCCTGCTGCCGCACTGGAATTCCGATGCGCTTTCCTACAATAGCCTGTGCCGGGTGCTCAACTACATGGGGATTGCGGTGCTGCGGCTGTCCATGCCATATCACGACATTCGCCGGCCGGCGGAGATCGACCGCGCCGACTATGCCGTTTCCGCCAACATCGGCCGCACGCTCGATTCTGTGCGCCAGGGCGTGATCGATGCGCGCTGCTGTCTCGACTGGCTGGAAGCCCAGGGTTATAACCGGCTCGGCATCGTCGGGACCAGCCTGGGATCGTGTTATGCCTTTATCGCCACCGCGCACGATCCGCGGATTCAGGTGGCCGCTTTCAATCACGCCTCGACTTACTTCGCCGACGTGGTGTGGCACGGGCAGTCCACGCGCCACATCCGCGAGGGCCTCGAAACCGCCATCGATCTCGAGAATCTCCGCCACGTCTGGCGCGCTGTCAGTCCGATGGTCTACTTTGATAAATTTTCGCGCTGGCCCCGCCGCTCGCTTATCATCTATGCGAAGTATGACATGACCTTCCTCCCGAAATTTTCGGAGCAGGTGGTAGAGCAATTCGAGAAGCACAACCTCGATCACAAAGTCGTCGCGTTGCCCTGCGGGCATTACACCCTGGGGGAGACGCCGTACAAGTACATGGATGGATGGCAGCTGGCGAGTTTTCTAAGGACGGCGTTCGACTAGTTCCGTGACCGCATGATCAATCAAACGGTGAAGCGATAGGCCCCTTGCCCGTCAACCGGGCGGGAACGCGCGGCTCTCCTCTGGTAAGCTGGGAAACTGGCCCGTATCTCGGCCTCGCGGGCCACCCAATCGGAGGGAAATTGCCCCAACCCGCGCAACTGGACCGCCGCCCCCGCCGCATATGGATCGCCTTGGGCGTCGCCCTTCTTCTCGCTGTCCTTCTTCTTCAGCTTGCCTTCTCCGTCCGCCGAAACTCCATCACCTGGGACGAGGACGACCACATCTACGCCGGTTACATGTCGTGGAAGCATGCCGACTTCGGCCTGAATCCAGAGCACCCTCCGCTGGTCAAGCTGGTGGCGGCCATCCCGCTGCTCAACATGCCACTCAGACTTCCCGTCCTTCAGGACCGCAGTTTCAAACAGGAAGCCTTCCTCGGCGGTAAAGACTTCCTCTTCAAGAATGATGCCAACACCATGCTCTTCCGCGCCCGCATGGCCGTTTCTCTTTTCACCCTGCTGCTTGCTCTGCTCGTCTTCCTCGCGGCTCAGGAAATGTTCGGCACGGGCGCCGGCTTCATCGCCCTCGCCTTGCTGGTCTTCGATCCGAATCTCCTCGCTCACGGCGCGGTCGTCGGCACCGACGCCGGTCTTTCCTGCTTCATGTTCGCGTCCATCTATGCGTTCTATCGCTACGCCAAGGCGCCGTCCCTCTGGCGTCTCGTCGTCGTCGGTCTCGCCACCGGGCTCGCCCTCGCCGTCAAGCACACCGGCATCCTGGTTTTCCCCATGCTGTTCCTGCTGGCAATCTGCGAAGTCTTGCGCAGCGGTCGCGGTTCAGAAACCGCAATCCAAACGTCACGCTCAAATCTCAGCCCGGCCCTGCGCGCTCGGCAACTCGCGATCGCCCTCGTCGCCATCAGCGCCATCGCCCTCACCATCCTCTGGGCCTCTTACGGATTTCGCTACCAGGCCCGTGGCGAAGGCCGCCAGTTGAATCCTCCCCTCGCCGAATTCGTGCAGGGCCTGTCGCGCCCGCACGACGTCCGGTTGCTCCAGACCGTCGCCCGCTTCCACCTTCTCCCCGAGTCCTACATCTACGGGCTCGCCGATGTCCGCATCATGTCCGACTTTTACGCCAGCTTCCTGCTCGGCAAAGTCTATCCTCACGGAGTCTGGTTCTATTTCCCCGTCGCCTTCTCCATGAAATCCAGTCTTTCGTTCCTCATCCTTTTGCTGATTGCGATCTGGGCCATCGCCACCCGCCGCCTCACCGCCTGGCGCGAAATCCTGTTCCTCACTATCCCTACTATCTTCCACCTCATCATCGCCATGAGTTCCGGCATGAACATCGGCGTCCGCCATATCTTGCCGATGTATCTTTTTCTCTCCGTCCTTATCGGAGGCGCTGCCTGGAAACTCATCCAGCACAATCGCGGCTGGACGTGTGCGGTGGTCGCGCTCCTGATTTTCCAGGCCATCTCAACTTCGCGCACTTATCCCGCATACCTCGCCTACGCCAACGAACTCTGGGGAGGTCCTTCCCAGGTCCACCGTCTGATCAGCGATTCCAACGCCGACTGGGGACAGCAACTCAAAGACGTCAAACGCTATCTCGATAAACACGGCATAAAGGACTGCTGGTTCATCTATTTCGCAGAGGGTGTCGTCGATGCCACCTACTACGGGATTCCCTGCAAGCCGCTTCCTACCCAGGATTCACTCTGGGTGAACGAACCCGCGAACGCTCCGCCGGTCATCGACGGCATCGTGCTGGTTAGCGCGGGAGACCTCTCCGGTTTTGAATTCGGGGCTGGCCCCTTGAATCCCTACGAGCAATTCAAATCGCTGCAACCGATTGCCGTCATCGACTACGGCGTGTTCGTGTACAACGGACACTTCGAGATCCCGCTCGCCGCCTCGATCGGCCACTCCCAGAAAGCGCAATGGCTACTCGAAGCTCACCGTCTCCCGGAAGCTTTCGCGGAGGCGCAGCAAGCCGTGGCCCTCGCCCCCAACGCCGTAAAACCCAACGCGCTTCTCGGTGACATCCTCACTGCCATGCAGCGGCCCGATGAAGCGCGCGCTTCCTACCAGAAAGCCCTCACCCTAGCGCAAACCATCGAGCCCGCTTTTCAGATCGAATCGGTGAACGACCTCCAGAAAAAACTCGCCCCTCACCCACAATGAACCACCAGACATCCTGTATTTTCGGAGCACGTGTTCGAGCAATTCGGGAAGCGCAATCTGGACTACAACCTCGTCGTGCTCCACTGCCGCGCCAGCACATCGATTAATACATTTATTTCAAACGACATGTATAAATACAGATTCATCTTGATTTATCAGGATTAACAGGTAAGATAAGAGTCGCACCTCGAGGCAGGAAACCATGCCACCCACGACGACCAAGAAGTTTACCCCTGAGATCGATGCCCAGCTCTACGATGAGTTCGTTGCGGTGGCGGAGCGGAATGGGCAAACGAAGCGGCATGTTCTCGAGCAGGCGCTCCGGTTCTACCTGCACAA
>PMBA01000245.1 GCA_003152795.1 Acidobacteriaceae bacterium
CACCATCGGGGTGACGTTGATGTCGGAGGTGACGTTGGCCGCTTCGTTTCGCTTTGCTAATGCCATGGAATTCTGTCTCCTGCGTACCCTTGCCCTTGGCGCCCTGAACTTGCCCGGTGGAGCGCCGGGCGTCCCCGCCCGGCTGGACGGGCTGGTCGCCCGTCCCTCCACTTCGGCAACTCATGGGTGCAACCCGCGCCCTTAGGACCGGCGCATGCTCCGGCGCTTCAGGAAGTAATCGATCAGTTCGCTCGAGGAGTTATCCATCTCCACGTCGAACGCTTCCACGCGGCCGGTCAGATAGTTGAACATCATGACGGCCGGAATCGCCACGAACAGGCCGACGGCGGTGGTTACGAGCGCTTCCGAAATGCCGCCCGCGACCGCTGCCAGGCCGGTTGCCTTTTCTTTGGCAATACCGTTAAACGCGTTCAGAATGCCGACCACCGTTCCGAACAGTCCCACGAAGGGAGCCGTCGAACCGATTGTCGCCAGACCGCCCAAGCCACGTTTCAATTCGGCGTGCACGATGGCTTCCGTGCGCTCCAGTGCGCGCTTGGACGCTTCGATGGTCTCGCCCGGAATTTCACCCGGACTGTCCTGGTGGGCCTTGAATTCCATCAGGCCCGCCGTGACCACCTTGGCCAGGTGACTCTTTTTGTTGCGCTCGGCCACTTTGATCGCTTCGTCAATCTTGCCTTCGCGCAGCGCTCCGGCAACCGCGGGAGCGAATGAGCGGGACTGATTGCGGGCGGCATTGAATGCCATCCAACGGTCAATCATCACGCCGATCGACCACCCCGACATGATGAACAGAACGATAACCACGACCTTCGCCAAAATACCCATCTGCTTCCACAGCGAAATCGGGTCCCAACCGACCGTGCTCTCGTCAAAGAGCCAAGCGGCGAAAAGATGGAAATTACAGAGTGCGACTGCTGCCAGGTTCACTACCATGAGTTGCTTCTCCTCCTCAGAACTGTTTCAAACTTGCTTCTAACCGCTTCCAAAAATCATTNNTTTGATGCCAGAAAACCATAGCGGGCAGAATTGCCCTCGGGTGCAAATGCCACCCTTAAAGATTCCCGTCTCGGGAAAAGGTGGGACGGGGAAGGCCCTAAAACTGCCACAAACTTAACTCTAAACTCGCGCCCGCTCATCCAGCGCCAGCCGACCCGGAGAGTCTAGCCTCCAGACAAGCTGAAGTTCACCACCACCTGGGTTTCCACGGCCACCGGCTCGCCATTGAGCAAGTACGGCTTGTAGCGCCACTGTTTCACGGCCTCGATCGCCGCCGGCGCCAGCATGGGGTGCCCGCTGATCAACTGCAGGTTCTGAATCGTGCCCTCTTTGCTGATTTCCGCCTGCAGCACGACCGCCCCTTGAATCCGTGCCTGTTTTGCCAGTTGTGGATAATTGGGCGTAACTTTCTTGATCAAAAGACCGGTCGACACGCCGGACGAGACGCGCACGCGCTGTGGAGTCGCGACTTTGGGAACGGCAACTGGCGTCGAACTGATAATGCCGCCGATCACGCCACCCGCCGAGCCTCCGGGAATGCCGCCCGGAACGCCGCCCGGGACGCCGCCCGAACCCGCCGGCGGAGGCGCTTCCTCTTCCTTAATCATCTGAACTTTTTCTGGAATCTTGGTGGGAGTGCGCAGTTGGCCGTTGATCATTTCGCTCTGCATCTTCACCACCTTAACCGGAGCGGCTGCCGGCGGCGGCGGCGGCGGTGGAGGTGGTGGCGGCGCTACCAGGAAGGTCATCAGCTGCGTCTTGGGTAGCGCGTCGGTATAAATCAGAGGGATCAGTATCAGGATTCCGATGAGCCCGACTTGCAGCAGGAAGGAAAGAATCGTAGTGCTCATCCGCTTGGTCTTGAACCTGTTGCCTGACTCGATGAGGCTGTCTTCAAACATAGGCTTCTCCTACACCAGACCGTACTAGAGCTTAGACACCGGCTGCATCCTCTTTGCTCCCGCTCTTTTGATTTCTTGTTTTCGCGGGCTTTAGCCTCCGCGAACCCCTGCCTCTGCGGGCAGGTCAACAATTTTACGCCACAAGTCCCAAATTTAAACCTTAACTTTTTCCTTCGGTTGCGCCGGCCCGCTCCCGGACCGCAGCGGCATGGCGATCGGCTTCTTGCCCTGCTCGCCCCGCCACTCCTGGTACGCGACCAGAATCGGCGCCGCAATCGCGATCGAGGAATAAGTCCCGATCAGGATTCCGATCACCAGGGCAAGGCTGAAATTATGCAGCACCTCGCCGCCAAAAAGGAACAGAGCAAGCACGGTAAGGAAAGTCAGGCCCGCTGTCAAGATGGTTCGGCTCAAAGTCTGATTAATGCTCTTGTTGACGATGTCGGACAGCTTGTCCCGCCGCAGCAGCTTGATGTTCTCCCGGATACGGTCAAAGACGACGATGGTGTCGTTATTGGAGTATCCGATCAGGGTCAGGATGGCCGCGATCACGGTCAGCGAGATTTCCCGGTCCAGCAGCGAAAAGGCGCCCACCGTAATCAGCGTGTCGTGGAA
>PMBA01000077.1 GCA_003152795.1 Acidobacteriaceae bacterium
TCCTGCCGGCTAGTAGTCCGTCGTATTTCGCCCACTTGCCAATTTCCGGCGCCATCGGGGCGCAGCGTAGTCTGTTGAGATTCAACCGTGCCGTTCGCGCCTTGTTCGCGGCGCTCTTGCATCTTCACAGTTGGAACCAGACCGCCGTTGACGCTCGGGAGCATCACGGTGGTTTTCGTTTCTTCCACATCCTTACTGGTCCTTTTCGTCTCCTCAATTCGGCGCTGAACCAGCTGAAGATTGCCGTTGGCATCGGGGTTCGAGGTCGAGCGTACTACGTTCGAGTCGCCTCCGGCCAAACTGCGCTTTTCCTCTTCGATCACCTCCACCAGTATTTTCACGCCATCGGCATCGCGACCGAACGTGCGCGTGATGGTTCGCACGGTGGCAGTGTCCACTTGCACCGTTTCCTTTTCGATGTCCTGGAAAGGTTCGAAAAGTCCGTCAGACCCGCGGCGCTGGACCGATTGCTTGTCCAGGGTGCGATTGCCGCTTTGGGTGTGGCTCTCGATGGTGCGTATGGGATCCGCATTGTCGCCTTGCGACTCGGAGGTGGCCGTCCAGGACTTGTTTGCTTCGTCTGTTTGGGAATCGGAAGCTTGCGCCCAAAGCGCGAGACCGGAACAAGAGTATGCCGCGATCGCGAGCAGCATGAGCTGGCTCAAACGCATCGCACGGGAAGGGCGCGGACGGTCGTCGTTACATCGACGGTCAGCGGGTGCAGATCGCCCATGCCCATCCTGTTTGGGAATGTTTGTGGTGAGCATCGATTCTTCCTGAAATGAGATTGCTGGTGCCCGAAAAAAAGGCGCGCGCCGAGCAGTGGACCGGGTTGCCGACGGCTTTGTCCGACGTAAGTTCTGGGTGTCTCGACGGCGCGCGCTCCTTTGAACAGAGAAGGCCGTACGTTCTAGTGATGTCCAACCAATTCTGCTGCTTCCGCTTCCGCTTTGGTCTTGTGTATGGTCCCGTCCGGATGATTCGGCGGAGAGTAGATCGTATAGAGCTTCAGCATCGCCGTCTTCGACGTATTCACTACGTTGTGGTACGTCCCTGCCGGAACCACGACCGCATCTCCGTCGCGCACTTGGCGTTCTTCCTTCTCGTTAAAAACGAATTTGGCCTCCCCTCGCTCGATGCGGAAAAACTGGTCGACCTTCGGATGCACTTCATCGCCAATCTCTTCGCCCGGCCGCAGGCACATCACCACGAGCTGGGAGTGCTGAGCCGTGAATAACACCTGCCGGAAATACGTGTTCTCCAGAGTCTGCTTTTCAATCGCTCCAACATATTCAGTCATAGTCTAGGTCTCCCTTTTGTCCTTACTGTTTATGGGCTGATGAAGGCGCCATGAGCGCTACACCAGGCTCATGGTGTCGGCAATCGTTCTGCCTTTCTTCAAACCGCGGTTCGTCGTCCGCTCAGCAGGTTAATGACCAAAACCACCAGCCCAACAACCAGAAGCAAGTGGATGAGGCCTCCACCGATATGCAGGCTGAAGCCCAGAAGCCACAAAATCAGAAGAACGACAAAAATGGTCCAAAGCATATTGAACCTCCAGTGCTCATTCGCGAGCACCCGAATATGAGTCTCATTACGTCCGCGTGAGACCTGTTTCGCGGGAGCGGCCAAGAATGCAAATGATGCCTCTCCGGCTTTAGTGCTGTATGTCCACTCGCACACAAATCCGGCCATACGTACTGGCACACCACGTCAACTGCGACCTTAGCAAGTCGCGTTTCAAAAGGTCTGAGCAATAATGCACACACGTATTGCCGACAGGTTTGCATTGTTTTCATACCGAGCAGTTTTGAACAGTCTTTACCAATCTGCAAAACGTAGCATCTCACAAGTAAAACATCGTGCCCCTATGACACGGTAAGAGGGTTGGACTATCGAAGACGAACAGTGTCAGAAGATCGGCGGAGGGTATGAGGCAGTGAAGTTCAGATTTTTACTGTTTCTCTGGATGGAGCCAACATTTTATCTACGCTGATCCAAAGTCCAATGACCTGAGAGCTGAGGCTGCTGGGAACGAATTGGGGACGTGCGGGTACACTAATCAGGATGATCGCCAGTGCAAGAGGCACGGGGATGTGTCTCAATCTCACAACCGATGGCGATGTCCGTGCGCGACACGTTTGATCCAGTTGTTCATGCCGCCATTGTTCCAGTGAAATGAACCGCAGGAACCGCTCGTAGATCCACCTCGCTATCGGCGCCGTTCAGTTCCTCACAATTTTGATCATGGAACGTAGGGACTTCAAAAGCTGGTCAAAATCGCGCACTCTCCCTTGCAAGATCCGAAGGGACTTGTTTGACCAACAGGCACAAGGGAGCTTGTGAAATGCTTGATGTAGGCGGCGTTCGCACACTTGCTGGCGAAAGGCCGTAGGGGAGTTCGAATTGCCCCGCCTTGGAAAGTTTTCTCCGACCAGTGCAAGTCGGCAACAAACTATTTAGGAGTTTTACCCCGGTTCGCGTCGTCCTGTACGGACTTTGTCGTAGCCGACTTGTCGATCGTCGATTTGGTGGGTGCCACAGCAGTTGCCGCAGATCCCGGTTCTCCCAGCTCGGCACCCAGATCTGCGGGAAACGATCCTCTACCAGCAAGCGTAGGATCAGTTGCGCATCCTGGCGATCCGTCTTCTGCTTGCGCACTCGCTTCGTGCGGATCTCGGCCGCATCTCCGATCCACAACTCAAACTGCAACTCGGCCAGCAGTCGTTCGAACCAGCGGGCATGCCCGCTGGCTTCCATTCCCACACGCACCTTGTGGCCCGCAGCCGCCAGATCACGGTAAAACTTCTCCGCCTCTTCGGGATGCGCCAGCCGTTTTTCTTGGAACTCTCCGGTGTTCGTATCCACTGACGCGATTTGCTGAAACTCGGGGTGGAAATCTACTCCTATAATGATCATCGTTCGGCTCCTTTCTCCCGAGCCTGTTGGTTGGTCAGCACCACCAACTTTACTCGGGCGTCGGAGCCGACATTGTCATGGAATCAAT
>PMBA01000257.1 GCA_003152795.1 Acidobacteriaceae bacterium
ACCGTCTCTTTTCCGAGGTAGTGATCGATGCGGTAAATCTGGCATTCGGAAGCGACTTTCAGAAGTTGCTGGTTGAGAGCCTTGGCGGAATCGAGATCGTGGCCGAAAGGTTTCTCGATAATCACGCGGCGCCAATGGTTATTTTCTTCTTTCATCAAGCCGACGTTGGCCAGCCGTTGGACGATGTCGCCGAAGAAGTTGGGCGCGGTGGCTAGGTAAAAGAAATAGTTGCCGTGGCAGTCGTGTTCCTGGTCAACCTTGGCCAGCGTCTCTTTCAACTTTTCGTAAGTCGCGGGATCGTCGAAATCTCCACTTACATAACTGATGCGGCGGACAAACCATTCCCACAGATCGGCATCGACGGGGCCGGTGGCGAACTGTTTGAAGTCTTCGCTGACCTTTTTTCGCGCGTCGTCGTCGCTCATGGGGCTGCGACCCACGCCGATTACGGCAAACTCGCGCGACAGCAATTGCTGGCTGGCGAGGTTGTAGAGAGCGGGAATCAGCTTGCGGCGCGTGAGGTCGCCGGAAAAGCCGAAAATCACCATGACGCACGGATCAGCGGTGCGCCCCACTTTCGGTTTGGTTGGTGCGGGCCGAGCATCGGTTAGAGCCATCGGGTTCCTCGTGAGTGAGCTATGGGCTGCGGGCTTCGAGCTTCGAGCAAGCCAGACATTTGTTTTGCTCGGAGCTCGCGGCCGTTTGCTACTTGGTCATGGTTGGCGGTTTCGGTTCGACGTGACCGCCGAATTTCTGTCGCATGGCGGAGAGCATTTTCTCCGCGAAGGTATGATCCTGCCGCGAGCGGAAGCGGGTGTAAAGGGCCGCGGTCAGGACTTCCGCNNGCCATGGCCGTCAGGTCGAGGAGCCACGAACTCACCACGCTGCCGCGCCGCCAGACCTCGGCGATATCGGGCAGGTTGAGATCGTAGCGGATATCTTCGGGAAGATCCTTGCAGGTTGCGTTCTTGAAGATGTCGAAGCCTTCGGCATAGGCCTGCATCATGCCGTACTCGATTCCATTGTGGACCATTTTTACGAAATGTCCCGAGCCCGAAGGACCGCAGTGGATATATCCGTCTTCCGAGGTACCGGCGGCGGCGCCCGTAAGTTTTTCGCGTCCCGGAGTGCGGGGGATGTCGCCGCGACCGGGGGCGAGGGTTTTGAAGATGGGGTCGAGGCGCTGGACGGCTGCTTTCGGGCCGCCAATCATCATGCAGTAGCCGCGCTCGAGTCCCCAGACGCCGCCGCTGGTGCCGACGTCGACGTAGTGGACGCCCTGGGCGGCGCACAGCTTGGAGCGGCGGACGTCGTCCTTGAAATACGAATTGCCGCCATCGATGATGGTGTCGCCCGGCTGCATGGTTGCGAGCAGGGCCTGCACGGTTTTTTCCGTGGGATCGCCCGACGGCACCATGATCCAGGCGGCGCGCGGAGCGGTCAGCTTGCCGACCAGGTCGTCCAAAGAAGAGGAGGCGACCGCGCCTTCGCCGGCGAGGCCTTTGACGGCATCGGCGCTCAGATCGGAAACCACCATGGCGTGGCCGCCACGCATCAGGCGGCGCGTCATGTTGGCGCCCATGCGGCCTAGACCTACCATACCGAGTTGCATTCGTGCTCCTTGAAGTTTGACTGAGGGGAACGGGCCAGAGGCCCGTCACCACACGAGCCTGCTTACAGAATCTGTTTTACCAGTTCCGCGAGTTTCGCGAGGCCGGTCTTGACGTCGCTGCCGAGGTGCACGCGGAGAGCGCGGCGATTGCGGTCGGCCAAGACCTGGAAGTCTCCGCGAGCCTGTGCCGCTTTCACTACTCCGAACGTGTACTTCTGTCCAGGGACGGGGAGGTCGTGGGCGTCGTCGCAGGTAATCTGCAGGAACACGCCGCTGTTGGGACCTCCTTTATAAGCTTGCCCGGTGGAGTGCAGGAAACGCGGGCCGAAGCCGAGGCAGGTGGCGACGTGTTTGCGATCGCGCACGGCCATGCGCAAGGTCTGGAGCAGCGCTTCGTGTTCCGGATTCATCTCGACATAAGCGAGCAGGGCAAAGTAGTCGCCGGCGCCGAGACGAGCGAGATGCGCGCGCAGATAGTTCTTGAGCGAGCGGTCGGAAGCGGCGGATTGGGAGAGCGCGGCGGCGTTCTTCTCGTCGGTGAAGAGCTTGAACCCGGCTTCTTCCAGGATGGGCTTTTCGGGGGGAAGCGCGCCACTGCTTTCGTAGGCGGAGGTGAGTTGCTTGGTTACGATTTTGCTGGCTTCGACGTCGGGCTGATTGAAGGCATTGATGCCCAGGATCGAGCCCGCGACGGCGGTCGCGATTTCCCAGCGGAAGAATTCCTGTCCGAGGTTGTAGATGTTGGGCACGGCGATGCGAACCACGGGATGGCCGGCTTTCTCAAGCGCGGCGACCTGGGCAGCTTGTCCCGTGTCGGGTTCGTTCTCCAGCCGGATATAGGCGAAGATACGGTCCTTGCCGTAAACATCTGGCGCGCCGAGAGCTTCGCGGTCGACCGGGATGATGCCCTTGCCGAGTTTGCCGGTGGACTCGGCGATCAACTGTTCGAGCCACGCGCCCAGGTCGGCAATTCCGGGCGAGGTGATGAGGGTAATTTTGTCTCGGCCAAGTTGCGCGGCTGTGCCCATGATCAGGCCGAGCATCACTCCGGGATTTTGTTCCAGTGGAGTGGAGGGCTGGCAGGCGTCAACCATTTCTTTTGTGCGCTGGAGGAACCGGCCGGTGTCGAGGCCCATGGCGGCGGCGGGAACGATGCCGAAGTTCGAGAGCGCGGAGTAGCGTCCNNTGCATTTTCGAGCCGGGGTCGGTGATGGCGATGAAACGGGTGCCGGCCTTGTCCTTATCTTTATCCGTGCCATTTTTATCCGTGCCGATGGTCTGCTGCACGCGCTCGAAGAAATACTGTTTGTAGATGTTGGGCTCGAGGGTGCTGCCGGATTTGCTGGAAACGATAAAGAGGGTTTTGGCGAGGTCAATCTTTTTTTCAACGCTCCGGATTTGCGCCGGGTCAGTCGAATCAAGGATGTGCAGGCGGGGGAAGCCGGACGTTTGCGGGAAAGTCAGTGCCAGCACTTCCGGACACAGACTGGAACCTCCCATGCCGAGCAGCAGAATGTCGGAGAAGCCGGCGCTCTTGACCTCGTCCGCGAACGCCTTCAACCTGGCGACGTTAGCGAGTTGTTCTTCCGTGATGCTGAGCCATCCGAGCCACTTGGCCTCGTCTTCGTTGGTCCAAAGCGCGGCATCGTGCCGCCAGAGGCGGCTTACTTTTCCCGACGCCCGCCAGTGGTTAAGGTTTTTTTTTACGGCAGTGTCAAGATCGGCGGGAAGGGACGCGCTCTGTGGATTGGTTTGGGGCGTGGGCGTGCCTGATCGCTTCGAATTTTTTTCGACCGCGGCCAGCAACGTATCGAAGGCATCGGCAAACAATTTCACGCCGTCGGCAGTGAGCTTGTCAGTCACGTCTTTCATGACAATGCCAACGCCGGCGAGATCGGCCATGGTCTGGCGCGCGCCGTTTATGTCTTCGGTCAGACTCTGCCGCGGCTTGCCGTGATCGCGGAAGGCATCGAGCGTGGCCGGAGGAACGGTATTGACGGTGTCGGGCCCGATCAATTCTTCGATGTAAATGACGTCGCGGTAATTTGGGTTCTTGGTGCTGGTGCTCGCCCACAGCACGCGCTGCGTCTGCGCGCCCCTGGCGGCGAGCGCTTTCCAGCGCGGAGTGGAAAAAATGCGCTGATAGGCTTCGTAGGTCAGTTTGCCGTTCGCGATCGCAACTTTCCCCAGAATCCCCTGTAGCTTCGCTTTGCGGGCGTTGTCCGCTTCCTTCTTGAGCTGGTCGCCAACCAGCGAGTCGACCAGGGAATCGATGCGGCTGATAAAGAAGCTGGCTACACTCGCAACCTTGCCGACATCGCCGCCGGTCGCGGCGAATTTCTCCACGCCGTCGATGAAAGCCGCGGCGACTTGCTCATAGACTCCCTGCGCGAACAGCAGCGTAACGTTGACGTTGATGCCCTCGCTGATCAGCTGGCGAAACGCGGGTATGCCCTCGGTTGTGCCGGGGACTTTGATCATCAGGTTTTCGCGAGCGACACTGTTCCACAGGCGGCGCGCCTCGTCGAGGGTGCCGGCAGTGTCGTGCGCCAGATACGGGGATACTTCGAGGCTCACGTAGCCGTCGCGCTTGTTCGTGCTCTTGTAGACGGGAGCGAGCAGGTTAGCGGCGTCCTGAATGTCGCGAATCGCGAGCAGTTCGTAGCGGCCCTTGGCGTCGAGGTCGGCGCGAGAGGCCAGAGAGTCCAGAAAATCCTGGTACTCGGTGGAGCCGGTAATCGCCTTTTCGAAGATGGCGGGATTCGAAGTCATGCCGCGCAGGCCGTCTTCCGTGATCAGGCGCTGCAGTTCGCCCCCCTGGAGCAGGTCGCGGCGAATGTAGTCAAGCCAGATGGATTGGCCGAAGGTCTGAAGCTGGGTGAGAGGATTCGCGGCTTTTGCGGTATCGAGCGTGTCGACTGGATTCATAACTATCTCCTAAACCGAGGGCATTGAATCATGGGGTCATTGAATCAATACCTTAGTGCGTTATTTGCCGAGTAATGCGCGCGCTGCCTGCAGGACCGCGTCGGTGGTGAAGCCGAACTTCTTCTGCAAATCCTTGAGCGGCGCGGACGCTCCGAAAGTGCGCATGCCGATGATGCATCCTTTCGGTCCTGCGTATTGCGCCCAGCCGAAGGTCGAAGCCTGTTCGACTGCGACTCGCGCAGTAACGTTGGGCGGAAGCACCTGGTCGCGGTAACTCTGGTCCTGATGTTCAAACAAGTCCCAGGAAGGCATGCTGACGACGCGCGCCCGGATGCCTTCCGCCTTCAGCTTCTCGTAAGCTTCGATGCAGAGGTAGACCTCGCTGCCGGTGGCCATCAGGATGACTTGGGGAGTGCCACCTTCGGTGTCGGCGAGGATGTAGGCGCCGCGAGCCACGCCGGCTGCCGACCTGTAGTTGGCGCGATCGAATGTCGGCAAAGCTTGCCGGGTGAGGATCAGCGCCACCGGCTCCTTCGGCAGTTTCATGATGATTTTCCACGCCTCGACAACCTCATTGGCATCGGCGGGGCGGAGCGTAATGAGGCCGGGAACCGCGCGCAACGTTATCAGTTGCTCGATGGGTTGATGGGTCGGCCCATCTTCGCCCACGCCGATGGAATCGTGGGTGAAGATCCAGATCGCGGGAACTTCCATGATGGCCGAGAGGCGGATCGGCATCTTCATGTAATCGCTGAAGATGAGGAACGTGGAACCGTAAGCGCGGATTTTCGACAGGGCCATGCCGTTCACGATCGCGCCCATGGCATGCTCGCGAATCCCGAAGTGGAAATTGCGGGCGTTGTAATGGTTCGCTTCGAAATCGCCGGCGCCGTCGAAGGTGAGGCGGGTCTTGGTCGAGGGATATAAGTCGGCCGAGCCACCCATGAGCCAGGGGGCGTTCCGGGCGATTGCGTTAAGCACCTTGGAGGACGAATCGCGGGTAGCCAGTCCCTTGGCGTCAGGCGCAAATGTGGGCAGGTCCTTGTCCCAGCCGTCGGCAGGTTGCTGGCGCTGCATGCGTCCGAACTGAATGGCCAAGTCGGGGTACTGTTTGCTGTAGCCGTTAAACAGGGCGTTCCACTGCGCGCTTAATTGGCGCCCGCGTTTGCCCATACCCTCGCGAAAATTTTCCAGAACACCATCGGGCACCAGGAATTTCGCATCTTCCGGCCAGCCGTAGGCGCGCTTGGTGAGTTTGACCTCTTCTTCGCCGAGCGGTTCGCCATGCGCTTCTTTTGTGTCCTGCCGGTGGGGCGAGCCGAAGCCAATATGGCTGTCGACGATGATCAGTTTAGGGCGATCCTTGACGCCGAGGGCGTGGCTGTAGGCGTTGGCGAGCGCAACCAGATCGTTGGCATTGTGGACGTGCTGGACATCCCAGCCATAGGCGGCGAACCGGGCAGGCACATCTTCGTCGTAGGCGAGATCCGTGTTGCCCTCGATGGTGATGTGGTTGTTGTCGTAAATCCAGCACAGGTTCGAGAGTCTTAGATGTCCGGCGACCGATGCGGCTTCGGAGGAGATGCCTTCCATCATGTCGCCGTCGCCGCAAATGGCCCAGACGTTGTAGTTGAACAGTTCGAATCCCGGTCGATTGAAATACTCGGCCAGCCAGCGTCCGGCGATGGCCATGCCCACGCTGTTGGCGACGCCTTGCCCGAGGGGGCCGGTAGTGGTCTCGACACCCGAGGTCAAGCCGTATTCGGGATGCCCCGGCGTTTTGCTGCCGAGTTGTCGAAAATTCTTGATCTCGTCGAGCGATACGGCAGGCGTCGAAAGAACCTTGCCCTCGGGACTCACTTCGCGCACGCCGGCCAGGTGGAGGAGGGAATAAAGCAGCATGGAAGCGTGTCCGTTGGAGAGCACGAAGCGGTCGCGGTTCGCCCAGATGGGATCTTCGGGGTCATAGCGCAGAAACTGCTGCCACAGACAATAGGCGACCGGAGCCAGCCCCATGGGCGCTCCGGGATGGCCCGAGTTTGCCTTTTGGACAGCGTCGATCGAGAGAGTGCGAATGGTATTGACACACAACAGATCGAGCTGTGTACCGGTGGCGACAGACAGGTCACTGACAGCCATCAATTCTCTCCTTGCCAATCGGCTTACGAGGCCTTACATCGGAATTAGATGTAGCCAGCGCCAAATCGATACAACTGCGCCGACCGCCACAGTTTACATTGCGATCGAAAAACAAAACGAGGCACCAGAGGACTAAGCTGTGATTTTACACCGAGAAGAAATTGGCGAGGGGGGTGCGACTTTTTCGGCAGAGAGGCGGCGAGCCGTGTCTGCCATGCGGTGTGAGCCGAGACGGCGCCAGTTCCGCCTTACGTTGCGGAAGAACTTCAGGTAAGAAGAACCCTATCGTGGGTGATCCGGTGCTGCAGGGTGGATGCCAGTTCGTCCACGTCTACGGCGGAGAGATTCATCGCGTCCGACGCGAGGATTGGAATGCGATTGGTTCCGATCGCGTCGCGCCGGACCTGGATCAGCAAGGCCTGCAACGCCTGGGGATCGTATTTTTGCGGAGTCATGCGGATTAACTCCTGAAGCGCGGCTCCGACTGGCAAGGGATCGCGGTAGGGACGCTGGCTGGTCATGGCATCGAAGGTATCGGCGAGGGCGACGATCCGAACGGCTAGCGGCATTTCTTCCGCATGCAAGCCGTCGGGGTAGCCCGATCCGTCTCCGCGTTCATGATGCCAGCGCACGATTTCCGGAATTTGCGGCCAGGGAAACTGCACGTGGCTGACGATCTGGTGTCCCACGACGGTGTGGTCCCGCATGGCGCGGGATTCTTCCTCGTCGAGCTTCGAAGGTTTCCCGAACAGGCGCTTGTCCACGGCAACCTTGCCGATGTCGTGCAGATAGCCGGCGGAGCGCAGCGAGGCCACATCGTTCGGTTCCATGCCCAGGGCTTCGCCGATGGCCTGGGAGTAGCGGCCGACGCGCAGCGAGTGTCCATGAATATTGACGTGTTTGACGTCGATGGCGGTGGCGAAGGCTTCGAGCGCGTTGTCGTAGAAACCGTGGAGCGAGGCGAGGAGGCGGAGGTTTTCGGAAACGCGTTGGGCCAGCGTTTGGCCGAGAGTGTGATTCTGAACGGCCAGCGCCACGTAGTGGCTCAGCATTTGAAAAGCGTCGAGGGCGTCGTCTTCATAGAGTGCGTCGGCGGGGCGCCGTCCGAGGACGATCGCACCGGCGAGTTTGCCCCGGACTTTCAGCGGGCAGACACACTTGAAGAGCTCGGGCGCGACGTTGCCGTTGGAACTCAGGAACAGATCGTAGGTGGAACTGTTCAGCAGCACCGGGCCGGCGGCGGCGGTCAGAGCGTGTACGTGCCGGGGAAGAAGGGGAATCAGGGTTGGGTCCGGCAATAGAGCGAACCCCTGGCCATCGACCGAGGTGAGGAGGGAAGGCCGTTCGCCGAAAGAGAACAGCACAGCCTCGCGCGCGCCCGCCGCTTCCATTACTGCGGTCAGCATGGTGCGAGCGGTTTGGC
>PMBA01000048.1:0-161 GCA_003152795.1 Acidobacteriaceae bacterium
CGACGCGGCGAGAAAATCGCCGATAGACCGGATTGCGGAGGGATGTTCTGATTCGCGAGAAAGGGACAGGACATGAGCGAAGACAAGGAAAATCACGCGCCACACCCGCTTGACGTGGCCTTGGGCGGCCGCATCCGCTTGCGGCGGCGTGAACTCGGACT
>PMBA01000048.1:265-443 GCA_003152795.1 Acidobacteriaceae bacterium
AACACCGGCGCGCCATTCTCAACCTCGCTAAGCAACTCGCCGAAGGGAAGACGGCACAATTCGCCGACTGACAGTTGCGGGCAAGAAGGTGATCGCTCGCTCTCGATCCGCCTCTGTGTGATCTACTCGGACACAAAACGCTGGCGATAGGCGAACAATCGCATCGACGAACTCATAC
>PMBA01000048.1:510-902 GCA_003152795.1 Acidobacteriaceae bacterium
GCGTTGAGAAGCGGATCGAGCGTGACCTGATATTTTCCCGCGCGTTTATCTTCGCTTCCGATTGGCTGCAGCTTTAATTTTGTCATAGAAATCGGGTCCATATTTTTGGAGGTATCTGCTGAATCCTGTAAGCGCTACGGCGGATATTTTTACATTTTGGCGCTTCGCAAGCTTCTGCGCGACCGCATAGGTCCGCTTGCTGACAATGCAGGTTTTGCGCTCGGACAAATCGCGAGGGACTGGAAGGAAGTGAACTTCCTCGCCAGTCTCGATCGCCTTCGCCAAATGCACGATGCCCTCATCATAGAGGTCTTGGACGTAGATCGGGTTTCCGAGCGGAACGCCGCGCGCCTCCCGCATGCGGGCGGCGAGATCCTTGAAGGCTTGATGCA
>PMBA01000048.1:984-2869 GCA_003152795.1 Acidobacteriaceae bacterium
ATGTCTTTGTTGAGCAGTATCCGCAAGGGCCAGCCTTGCCGGATGATGACCGTGTTGGGCCGGTTCAGTTCGCGATTGAGAAGATTCTCGCCGACCTGACTCGTTTGAGTCCCCAGCGTGGTGGACGGTTGCGTGTAAATATTTGTGTTGCTGCCGCTGGTTGCTTTTTGTGCGAAGGACTGCGCTACCGACGGTCCAAAGGACATGACAGTTGAGACGGCCAGCGCGCCGGCGAACGCCCAGCGATGATGATCCGTTTCGTCCAGCAAGCCCGCCGCGCCGGTTTCGTCGGTGCCCTTCATGCCTTCGAGATTGACGCTATTGCCATTCGGCAAAATGAGCCTAGTCCAGACGACAAGAGCGCGGTCTTGACCGTATGAAATCAGTGAGTCGTATTTTCCAATGACGCGGGTGCCCTGCGGGATGAGCAGATAGCGACCGCTGACCGTGTCAAACACGTTCTCGGTGACCTGAGCGATAACTTCTCCAGGCAAGTCCGAATTGATCGCGGTAACCAGAGCCGCCGAAATGAGCGAGCCCGCCTTGACCTCAAATTTTGAGCGCGGATGTTGCAAGGATTGGCTGACGTAGTCTTTGGTTGTGGTCACAGAGGCAAGGAACGCATTCTTCTGAACCGTGAGGCCCCCTTGCGCCTCGGCCGGCAACGGCTGCTCGCCATAGGGCGATTGTGCGCTGTTGGTGCGCTGTGCATCAGACCCGTTCGCTGCCCCGGCCGCGGCGGGCGTCGGGGCCGGGCGGACGACCGCCGAGGAGGCGGGGTCTTGTCGAAAGAACACGCTTGCCGAACGCGCTAGCCGCCCCTCGCTCAGCTGCGCGGAAGCGTTGTGCGCAGCGGGCGCGGCGTTTTTGGTATTGGGTTGTTGTTCGCCTGCTTGACCTGCCTGATCTGTCGGGCCTGGCTGATCTGCCGGGCCTGGCGCGCCCGCTTTGCCTGCGTCGGCTTTGCGCTGTTTCGCCACGAGCTCGCCCACGTCGGAATAGTTCTTTGGCAATTTGTCGCTGATATCGGGAACCGTAGCGGCGGTGCTCTCATGGGCTTTACCCGCGCCGACAATGTCGTGATGGTTGGACTTCATCAGGCCATAGGTGAAGATCACAGAAACTGCGGCGATCGCGGTGCCAAAAAGTGCATAAACCAGCTTTCGGCGAAACCGTGTTGCCTTTGGGATGGGCTGCAAGAGCAAATCCGGTTCGGGTTGCGTATCCTTACCTGCCGGACCGAAGGTTGGTTCGTTTGGAGTGCTCATTTGTTCGAGCCAGCGCTCGCGGCGACCGCAGCTTGCGCCACAGAATGTGCCGCCGCCTTGCGAGAGATCACAACAATACTCTGCGGGTCCTTTCCAACCCGAAGCTCGGCATGTTCAAAGAGACGGTCAACGATATAGAAATGGCCTTTGACACGATAGTTGACCAGATCGGCATCTCCATCCCCGCTGCGAATAAACAAGGGCGGCGCCTCAGTGGTGCCGATGCTTTCAGGAAAGTTGATGTAGGTCTTCTTTCCGTCGTCAAACACTTCCTTGGGCATCCATTCAGGCGTCGATCCCGACTCTGTCGAAATCTCATACGCATAGTTGAGATCTTCGATAGCGACGCCGGTCAGTGCGGTCTCGCGAGCTTGTTGATTGATGTGTCCGACGTTGGCGAGCATGCTGGTGAGCTCTTCCTGCGGATAATTCCAGCTGATCGCGTTCTGATACTGATTACCGGGCCGCGATTCCACATCCAGGAAATAGACCCGTTGATTGGTGGCAAGCACAATGTTGGTATGCAGGCCTGCGCGCACGGGCTTCAGAACGACGAGCGTCGAGGGGGCAGTATCATCACCGGTGGTCGTGTCACCGATTGTCCAGCGCGTGGTGTC
>PMBA01000404.1:0-787 GCA_003152795.1 Acidobacteriaceae bacterium
CAGCGGTCCACCTCGCCGAGCACGATATCAATCGTGCCGATGACGGCGACCACGTCGGCGACAAGCAAACCTCGCACCATGATGTCGAGCGCCTGCAGGTTGACGAACGATGGCGGCCGCACCCGCAGGCGGTAGGGCTGCGTCGAGCCGTCGCTGACGATGAAGTATCCCAGTTCGCCTTTCGGCGCTTCGATCGAATGATAGATTTCGCCCACCGGCGGCTTGATCACCTTGGGCACTTTGCCCATGATCGGGCCTTCGGGGATTCCGTTGACCGCCTGCTCGATGATGCGCAGCGACTGGCGCATTTCGACCATGCGCACCAGGTACCGGTCGTAGGTGTCGCCGTTCGTGCCAATCGGAATTTCGAAATCGAATTCGGAGTAGGCCGCGTAGGGCTGCGCTTTGCGCAGATCCCACTGCACGCCGCTGGCGCGCAGCACCGGCCCGGTCACGCCGAGCGCAATGGCGTCCGCGGCGGAAATCACGCCGACGTTCTTTGTGCGCTCCAGCCAGATGCGGTTGGTGGTAAGCAGCGTTTCGTATTCGTCAATTTTCGGCGCGAAAAAAGTAAGGAAGTTCGTTACGTCTTTTTCGAAGCCGGCATAAGTCTCATACTGGCAGCCGCCGATCCGAAAGGCATGCGTGGTCAGGCGCGCGCCGCAGTATTTTTCGAAAATCTTCAGAATCTCTTCCCGGTCGCGGAAGGTGTAGAACAGCGGGGTCATGGCTCCGATATCGAGCGCGTGCGTGCCCAGCCAGAGCTGGTGGCTGGCGATGCGGTTCA
>PMBA01000404.1:819-8690 GCA_003152795.1 Acidobacteriaceae bacterium
ACGCCGTGCGTCGCCGGATGCTGCGGTCCCATGTTGATGATCAGTTCGTTCGAATCGAGATAGGTCTTGTCGGGATTTTCGAGACCAGGAGTGAAACCATCGAGGTGGGACCGCTCGGGACCGGAAAGCGCGCCATTCGAGACGTCGTTCGTGCTGTCGTCCTTATAACCGCTCATTGCCCGCTCTCGATTCCGAGGTTGATCTGCACCCACTCTTTGTCCTGCTGCAGGATGCCGTAATCTTTGCGCAGCGGAAAACCCTTCCAGCCGTCGGGTAGAAGGATGCGCTTCAGGTCGGGATGCCCGTCGAACTGGATGCCGAACATGTCATAGACTTCGCGCTCCAGCCAGTTGGCGGTCGGCCAGATCGAAACGCTGGACGAGATCGAAGCGCCATCGCCAATCTGCGTTTTCACGCGCACCCGCTCGTTGCGCGGGAAAGAGTAGAGGATCCACACCACGTCGAATTGCTTCTCACGCTTCGGATAATGCACAGCCGTGATATCGACACAGTAATCAAACTGCTCTTCATCCCGCAGCAACCGCAGGATGTTGGGGATCAGAGAGCGGTCCACGGCCAGGTAGTTCTGTCCAAGATAAGTCAGCGCCTCCAGGCCCGAGCCGTACTGGCTCCGGTATTTTTCCACCATCGGCGAGGTCCACGGCAGCGGGACGGGACCAGCGGGTTTGGCGGGAGCGGCAGGCTTGGCCGGAGCGGCTGGGGCGGCCGCTGCGGGCTTTTCCGCCGCCGGCTTCTTCTCACCTTCCGGCGGCGGTGGTGGAGCAGGCGTTTTGACTTCCTCGGCCATGCTAGGGTCTGTCTTTATAAAAGCGGCACAAGTATTTAGGAAACTTTCACTTCTAACATCTGGTCGCCTCATCGTCAATGACCGCCGTCACAACGACTGCGATCGCTAACGAAGAGCCGGGCGTGGACGGTGTTCGTCCGCTAGTGCCTCGCGGCCTGATAACTCTCAACCAGATCGCGGATGCGCAATGCATCCGTTTTTCGATGGCCGTGACTTGTGATCGGATCCGTTCCTCCCGTCGACTCAATCAGAATGTCCGACCAGAAAATTCCGGTTGCGATCTTCACCGAAGCAACCTGGCCAATCGAAATACTTTCCTCGTTGCTGCCGAACCAGCGTTTCTTCACGCGGCTCACGCGCAGCGGGCTGACCACGATGCGCGTCGGAAACCAGAAATTTCCCCTGGTCCACCGGCTCGCGCTGTAAGTTTCCTCGGAACCAGCCGGATTCGAACTCGCCTGATTTTGACCGGATGAACTTTGACTGGATGAAGTTACACCCATTCCAGCGCGCCCTTCTTCCATATCCATATGTATCCCACGATCAGGATGCCGAGAAACACCAGCATCTCGACCAAACCGAAAACCCCGAGCGCTTTGAATTTCACCGCCCAGGGAAACAGGAAAATCGTCTCCACGTCGAAGACTACGAACAGGATGGCAATCAGGTAAAAGCGGATCGTGTAACGTCCGCGCGCGCTGTCGTAAGGATCGATGCCGCACTCGTAGGGCATCAGCTTCACGCGGTTCGGACTTTGTGTCCGGATAATCTTGGCCACCAGCAGCGTAACCGGGATCAGGATGCCGACGACAGCGAGAAAGAGAAAGATGGGAACGTAGTTTTGCGGCATAAGGCCTCGGAACAGTTGCGATAAAGGCGAATTCGAATACTAACCCCGAAGTGTCCCGGCTTCAAGGAGGCAGGTCACAGGCCGCGAGTTCATCGGCCCCGATCGGGGAGGACAAAGGTGCGGCGGGCGAAGTCCGAGTCCAGCGTCTCCTGGCGGTAGAGCATTCCGAGCACGCCGCCCTTCCAGATGAGCAGGTCCGCATTGCGCTCCGCGAATTCCTCCCATGCCGGCGCGCCGCCGGCGCGCGCGATGCGCTCGCGAATCAAGAGCAGGTACGCCCAGGTAATGGTCTCGTGGTAGAGCTGTGCTTTCCCCCGCGCCGCGGCAAACCGTTTCAAGGCAGCCGGGAATCGCTCCAGCGCCTCGATCACCGGGTACCGGCATAGATACTCAAAGGCGAGCCGGACGTGGTCGGCATGGTGGAAAGTTTCAACCGGGGTTGCGCTGTCCTCGAATTGCCTGATCAGATCCTCGCCGGTCATGTTCGTTCTTCTCCAAATGTTGACTTGCCCGCAATAACCGCCCACGCCGCCGCCGCATAGACCACCAGACCTCCTACATCGAACCAGCCGTGCAGAAGGTGGATGACAATTGCAGCGGCGAGCACGCCGATCAGGAATCGTCCTCCGGCCACCGTGGCGCGCGGAACGAGGAACAGAATCGCAGCGGCAATCTCCGCCCATGCCAGGGCAAGGTGAACGACGTTGGGCAGTCCGGTCTTCGCGAACGCCAGGGCCGCTCTGGGAGAAAACGCGAAACGCAATGACTCCGCCAGGATCACCAGGCCCAGCACCCACTGCAAGATGCACAACGCCACACCCAAGCGGTCTTTGTTGTTTGTCATTTTTTCTTCTCCGAGGATTTTTTCTCCGGCGCATTCCCGGGCCCCGACCGGCGCTTGATTTCGGTCAGCCGGTGGCTGGCGCTCGAATCGAGATCGAGGGCGTAGAACTTTTTCAGGTCGTGAATACGCTTGAGCGATTCGGGGCTGAAGGGAGTCTTGCCGTCGAAGGCGTGGAGCACGATTCCTTCGAGCAGGTCCCCCAGGGACATGTCATGGTATTCGGCAAGAGCCTTGAGGACTTTGAGGAGGCGTTTTTCCATGCGGACGCCGGTCTGGACGCGCTCGATGATGAGTTGCGATTCGTTGATCATGGTACCAATGTACCATGGTACATTGATACCGTCAAGCCGGCGTTTTGTCCGCCCGCCCATGAGAAAATGTCTCCGGTTGCCGCACCATCCAGGCGGCGCGAACGTCGCGCCGCCACGAAGGTCTGTTCCCTGGAGGTCAAACCGTATGTGCCGGAACATCAAAACCCTCTTCAACTTCGATCCCCCCGTCACTAACGAAGAGGTTCAAGCCGCTTCGCTCCAGTTCGTCAGAAAAATCTCCGGTTTTAACAAACCGTCGAAGGGCAACGAAGCCGCGTTCCTGACTGCGATCGAGGAAATAGCCGGGATCTCGATGCGTCTCCTGCATTCGCTCGACACCAGCGCGCCGCCGAAGAATCGGGAGGAAGAGGCGGCCAAGGCAAAAGCTCGCGCCGCGGAAAGATTCGGCGCCTGACCCCGGCCTTAATCCCGCAGGTTAGCTCTCCGGGCTAGTTCCCATAACTGAATTTGGGGGAAGTTTTTTCGTTATACTCTCTCAACCAAGTCCAAAACCCCTAGTTGAAAGAAGAGGCCCTTGCGCGTTTTATCGCATCGTCGTTTGATCGGTTCGCTGTGGATCACCACCGGAATCGCGCTGTTTACCGGCTGCCAGGGCGTTTCTCGACCCGTCTCCAATGCCGGCTCCGCCCTGTCCGCGTCCTCGTCAACGCTTTCTTTTGGCAACGTGCAGAAGAGTAAGAGCTCCAACCTATCCGAGACGTTGACCAACACCGGCGGGTCGGCGCTGACCATCTCGGCGGCAAATGTCAGTAGCTCTGGCTTCTCCGTGAGCGGACTCAGCCTGCCGATGACGCTCCCCCCGAACCAGAGTGCGACTTTCACCGTGACTTTTGCGCCAGTCTCCGGAGGCTCCGTCAGTGGGACGCTCGCCGTCCTATCCTCGGCCGACAACTCGCCGCTGAATATTGCCCTCTCCGGAACAGAAATGGCGCCGGGTCAGTTGTCGGTTTCGCCGGGGAGCCTCAGTTTTGGCGACGTGGTGGCCGGCACGAGCAGTTCGCTGGACGGCACTCTGCAAGCCACCGGATCGTCGGTGACCATTTCCGCGGCGAGCACCGGCAGCGCCGAATTTGTGCTCTCCGGAATCTCACTGCCTGCGACTCTCTCCAACGGTCAGACCGCTTCCTTTACGGTGACGTTTCAACCCGCAGTCACCGGCGCGGCCTCGGCCAGGCTTTCGTTTTCGAGCGACGCCGCGAACTCACCCACGGCACAAACCCTGAGCGGCAACGCCACCACCGCCCCTCAGCACAGCGTCGACCTGACCTGGCAGGCCGCCCCTGGGTCCGGTGTGGTCGGCTACAACGTCTATCGTGGCAGCGAACCGAGCGGCTCGTACTCGAAAATTAGCTCGGCGCTGGAAGGCGGCACCACTTATACCGATAGCACCGTCGCCGCGGGTCAGACTTACTTCTACGTCACCACCGCTGTTGACGGCAGCGGGAACGAGAGCGGCTTCTCGAATCACGCCAAGGCCGTGATCCCAACCCCCTGAGCTTTCGCCGCAAACTGACGATCGGAAAGGGCCGGGGACCAAACGCGAAGGGTGCGAGTTCCGAGGTTGCGGAAAAACACGGCCTTGCACCTGATTTTGGGTGGCGCAGCGGTTCACCGCTGCGGTAAGTGCATTGTTTTGAATCCGGCTTCAGCCGCTGAGGGCGCACTTTCTGCCCGGAAACCACTTTTCCCGCGGCCTCTTCCCTCCTGCCGCAGGCTGCAGAATCGCGCATCACGCCTGAGCGTGTCTATAATCGGAAGCTTACTCTGAAAACTCAAGGACCACTCATTGGCACTCGACGAAAATATTTATGAAATCCGGCGCGAGAAGCTGAANNCAGACCACGGAGGAACTGGAATCTCCGCGCGTGACCGTGCGGGTGGCGGGACGCATCATGGCCATCCGCCTGATGGGCAAAGCCGGCTTCGCGCACTTGCAGCAGGATGGCCAGCGGCTGCAGATTTACGTCAAGAAAGACGCGGTCGGCGATGCCGGCTACGAACTGTGGAAGTTGCTTGACTTGGGCGATCACATCGGGGTTCGCGGATATCTGTTTCGCACCCGCACCGGCGAACTCAGCATTCATGCCGAGGAACTGACCTTCCTGGCGAAAGACTTGCTGCCCCTGCCGGAAAAGTTTCACGGGCTTACCGACGTGGAATTGCGCTATCGCCAGCGCTATCTCGACCTGGTGATGAATCCGGAAGTGCGCGAAGTTTTCTTGAAGCGCAGCAAGCTGGTGCAGTCGCTGCGCCGTTATTTCGACGGCCAGGGCTTCATGGAAGTCGAGACCCCGATGATGCATCCCATCGCCGGCGGAGCCGTGGCGCGTCCGTTCAAGACGCATCACAACACGCTCGATATGGATCTGTTTCTGCGCATCGCTCCCGAACTTTATTTGAAACGGCTGACGGTGGGTGGATTCGATCGCGTGTACGAAATCAACCGCAACTTCCGCAACGAAGGCCTGGGTTGGAGATGGAATCCGGAGTTCACCATGCTCGAGGCCTACCAGGCTTACACGGATTATCTCGGGATTCTGGAAACCACGCAGGGGTCAATCGAACAGGCGGTGAAAGATGTTACAGGCGGGACTACGACGAAGTGGGGCGAGCATGAGATTGACTGGTCGCACGCCAACTGGCGGCGGATGACAATGCGCGAGGCGATCGTGCGCTTCTGGCCCGAGAAAGCTGGCGCCAGGCCCGAGCGCAGCGACTTCGCGGCGCGCGAGTCGGTCGAGGCGCTGGTGGGGCGCGTGCGAAGCACGGGAACCAGTTTGAAGTACGACGCGGCGGCGCCGGTGGGCAAGACAATCGCCGCTATCTTCGAGGCAGTGGCGGAAGAACACTTGATGCAGCCGACGATCATCTATGAATTCCCCACCGCCGTTTCGCCGCTGTCCAAGCAGAAGCCCGACGAACCCGACTGGACCGAGCGCTTCGAGATGTTTGCCGGGCAAATGGAAATCGCCAACGGCTTCAGCGAACTCAACGATCCCGAAGACCAGCGCCAGAGGTTCGAGGCGCAATTAAAGGAACGCGAGCGTGGAGACGACGAGGCCCACCAGATGGACGAAAACTATATCAACGCGCTGAGTTATGGCATGCCTCCGGCGGGCGGCGTGGGATTGGGCGTCGACCGGCTGGCGATGCTGATCACCGATTCGCACACGATCCGGGATGTGATTCTGTTCCCGCTGCTGCGTCCGGAAAAGTCTCTCGCCGCGGAACCCACTGAGAGCGCACAGAAAAAAGACGAGTAGTGCGGCGCGGACAGGAGTCTCCGACTTGTTAGTCGGCGTCGCTTCCCGACTTCTTGGCCGGCTTGGCTGCGCCTTTTTGAGGACCGAAGTTCCTGGTCAGATAACTCAGCAAGGCGTCGCGATCGGAGTCGGCGATCACAGCGCCCAGACCCTCCATTTTTTCGAGTTGGGCGGACCATTGCTGGCGGGTCAGGTGCTGCTCGGTGATGCGGCTGGTGTTATGGCACGAAGTGCAGGCGGCCTTCACCTTGGCTTGCGCGGGTCCGGGCGGAAGCGGCTTGCCTGGGGCGCTGGGCGCCTGCGCGCCCGCCACGATGATGGACGCGAATAGAAAAATGGCCGGACAAATTCGTTGAAACAAGCGGGATTCCCCAAACACTCACGGCTGCTGGAGCCGATCAGAGTCGCCCCCACGGGCGCTGAGAGATTCTAGCAGCAGTTGCCCGCTCGGGCTTCAGTTTACTTCCAAGACGCGCCCGGGGGAGGGTGCAGCGGCGTGTCTATTTATTAGTATATCGATGGACATTATATAGATCAAGATATTCCCAGAAGTGCCCTCCATCGCCCGTTCGGCTGGCGGACTTCACGTCCACAGCCATGCGCTGCCCTCGAACCGCCGCCCGCTATATCTCGTCGTCATCGTCGTCGTTCTTTTCATCCTCGCTGTCGCGCCCGCGCTCGCGTTCCAGGCTTTGCGCCGGACTCAGCGGACGATTGTCGCTGGCGTGTCGAATCTCAATCTCGCCGTTCACATTCGAGAGCTTCACCAGCGTTCCGCCGCCGCCCAGTTGCCCGTGCAAACTCCGGCCCACAAACTGGTGGCGTATGACCGGCAAGCCGAAGTCATCGGAAATGTTTCCCGAGATGGTGCTGGCTTTGAGCTCCGCCCTCGCGTCCGAGGGCAAGGTGATCCGCAGCCTGCCGTTTACCGACGACAGTTTCAGCTCCGACGAAGGCAACTGGTCGACGCTGGCATCGAGTTCGCCATTGATCGTTTCAAGTTCCACCACGCCTTGCAGATTGCGCGCCTGAATCCGGCCATTGACACAGGAAGCGTGGACTTCTCCCGCCACATCCTGCACGTCGAGGCGGCCATTGACCAGTTTGATCTCGTCGAGCCGCGCCTGCCGGGGGACGGTGATCGTGTACTCCACGCTGGCGGGGTTACCACGCTCGTCGCGGCTGCCAAAATTGAAAGTGTGATCGTGACCGGGATACTCAGTGCGGATCGAGAGTTCGCTCGGTTCGGAGCGAATCTCGATTCTGGCTTCATCGAGACGCTCCTTCGTCCAGGCGCTTTTCACCGCGTCCACTTTGACTTCGTCGCGGTCCCAGCCGGTGATGTGGACCGGGCCGTTGAGATTGTCGATTTGAATGCGGCCCTGAGCGGCAAGCGGGTAGACCTTGTGAAACTCCTCGGTCAGCCTGCCCTGCCGGTCCGAGGCCTGCGCGACGACCGAACTTAAGCAGATTGCCGACACTGCGCCTAACAAGATGGCCCGCGAGATTGGCAGTCTTCGTTGTTTCTGTCCCTGCGTCATAATGCCTCCGTGCCGGTTTAGACGTGGCGGCGGAGATTTGGTTAGTGGCGCGCGATCTGCGTGTGCCGATTGACACTGGCCCGTCTGCTGCTAGACTGCGATTTGTCGGTTGGGCTGTGACCTGTATCACGCCCAGATGCAGCGTGCGGGAGTATTCTTGTAAGAATTGATTAGGGAACGAGGCCTCATGAGCTGGCTGCAGAATAGATTCGAAAAGAATTTCATGATCTCGA
>PMBA01000469.1 GCA_003152795.1 Acidobacteriaceae bacterium
GCGGAGTTGCCGATGTTGGCGTTGATCTTGCACTTCGATTCGATCCCGATCGCCATCGGTTCCAGGTTTCTGTGGTTGATGTTGGCGGGGATGATCATGCGGCCGCGGGCGACCTCGTCGCGGACCAGTTCCGGCGCGATCTTCTCGCGGTGAGCGATGTATTGCATCTCCTCGGTAATGACGGCGCGGCGGGCGTAATGCATCTGGGAGAAGTTGCCGTCGGTGTTTTCGGCCTTGCGCTTCGCCAGCCACTCTGCCCGCGGTTTCAGGACCGCATCCAAACCATTGCCGTTCGCTCCGTTGCTGGAACCGTTCTTGCCTGCGGACATTTTGGTTGTACCATCCTTCGCGAAGTCTAGTTTTGAAATTATACGCCGCTTCGGGGGTCGGACTATTCGTCGGGGCGCGGCGGGGAGAGTTAAACAGGAAGGGCAGGGAGGAAGGCGAAGGAAAAGCCCGCGAAGGGAAGCGGCAGGTGGAAAATGAATCCTGGGGGGAGGGAAGGGAATCGAAGTAAAATGTTGTTATAACGACAATTTGTGAAACGAATTCGAAGCGCACGGCGGCAGGTTCCGCCAGGAGGAAGCAATGGTGAAGCGGCTGATGGGAACGAGCAACGACGTGAGCATTACAATCTTGCGAGTGATTCTGGGAGTGGTGTTCTTCGCGCATGGGGCGCAGAAGATGCTGGGCTGGTTTGGAGGCTTTGGTTTTCACGGCACCATGGGAGCGTTTGCGCAGATGGGAATGCCCGCTGCTCTGGCGTTGCTGGTCATCTGCACTGAGTTCTTTGGCGGCCTGGGGCTGATTGTGGGATTGCTGACGCGGATCGCGTCTCTGGGGATCGCGGGCCTGATGGTCGGGGCGATCTTCATGGTTCACCTGCACAATGGATTTTTTATGAACTGGATGGGCACACAGAAAGGCGAGGGCATCGAATACCATCTGCTGGTGCTGGCGATGGCGGCGGCGCTGTTGTTGCGCGGAGGCGGCGCGTGTTCGCTGGACCGGGCGATTGCGGATTAGATCGGGGAGTTAGGGCGGGGCCACTTCTCAAACGCGAGGAGTGGCGCACCCAAGCTACATGCGTGGCGGAGATGGGGGCCAGTTGCCGATCTTGTTGACATGTGCATGACATGAAAGTATGCTGTCAGCATGTCAAAAATGATTCAGCTTCGTAATGTACCCGATGCGCTGCACCGCGGCCTGAAAGCTCGAGCTGCGATGGCAGGTATGTCGCTTTCGGACTATCTGTTAGCTGAAATCAAGGAAATCGCCGAGAGGCCGACGCTCACGGAATTGCGGGAGCGACTGCACAAACGGAAGCCGGTTTCAGCGCAGATCGATACCGCTCACCTGGTGCGAGAAGAGCGCGAGGCGCGATGATCGTCCTGGATGCGTCTGCCGCAGTTGACTGGCTTCTTCAGACATCCGCGGGGCAGAGCATCGAGAAGCGAATTTATTCGCGTAACGAAACCCTGCACACGCCTCACCTCCTTGACCTTGAGGTCACGCAGGTACTGAGGCGTCTAGCACTGCAAGGAGTGATCTCTGCACGTCGCGCTGACGAGGCGGTCCGCGATCTGCTGGATCTTCGTATTACCCGGTATCCTCATCTCGTGCTCCTGCCCCGCATTTGGCAACTCCGTCGCAACTTTTCTGCCTATGATGCCGCCTACATCGTGCTTGCCGAGAAACTCGGAGCTGCGTTAGTCACAAGGGATGCTCGACTCGCTTCTGCTTCGGGCCATGCGGCACTCGTGGAGCTCTTTTAATTCGACGGCCTGCGGTACGCACTCATGCGTTGCTCGTACCTCGTTTTCCATGAGGCACAACCGCGCGCATCCTCTCATTCCGACTGACCGGCCCTCAGTCGGCGAGTCTGGTCGACCCTGATCACAAGGAGAACGAACGCCGAGTGAGTGCGCCCGTCAAATCGCTTTGAAGGGCGATTTGACAGGCTCACAAACCGTCGGAAACTCACCTTGAAAGTGTCACAGAAAAAGGGGACCGATCAGCTTCGACGAATCATACTCAGATTCGTGCGGACACACGGGAGCAGGTCATGCCGAGACGTTGGCCACCCGCCTGATTGTGGGATTGCTGGAGCGGATCGCGTCTCTGGGGTTTGCGGGCCTGATGGTCGAAGCGATCTTCATGGTTCACCTGCACAATGGATTTTTTTGTGAACTGGATGCGCACACAGAAAGGCGAGGGCATCGAATACCATCTGCTGGTGCTGGCGATGGCGGCGGCGCTGAGGTCACACGCAACTGTGACGGGTCTCCTTGACGCAGGGTTCTCCCAGGAATATTCCAGCCTTGTCTGGCCCCTGCGTTCGCAGCCGTCTACTGCAAAAACTTGCAGTTTGGTCTTTCCCCACGATTTGCAGCGAATCGCGCCCTCGCGAGCGCCAGGCCAGTTTCCAATTCTCTCCGGAGGAATGATATGTCTGCGAAAGGTCACGCGTCGTTATATGTTCTCTTAGCCGTTCTTCTTTTTCTGGGAGCGATTTCTGGCCCGGCTCAGGCGCAAGTAACCCTATCGGGCATCCAGATCACTTTGCCGGTCAGCGGACTGAATAGCCCGAACGGTGTGGCGGTGGATGGAGCGGGCGATATCTTCATCGCGGACACGGGCAACAACCGGGTGGTGGAGGTTCCGGCGGGTGGCGGCGCCCAAATCACGGTGCCGGTCAGCGGACTGAGTAGCCCGATCGGTGTGGCGGTGGATACAGGGGGCGATCTTTTCATTGCGGATGCCGGCAACAGCCGGGTGGTCGAGCTGCCGGCGGGTGGAGGCGCGCAGACCACGGTGGGCAGCGGACTGAATACCCCGTTCGGCGTGGCGGTGGATGGAGCGGGCGATGTCTTCATCGCGGATACCGGTAACAACCGGGTGGTCGAGCTGCCGGCGGGTGGAGGCGCGCAGACCACGGTGGGCAGCGGACTGAGTAGCCCGATCGGTGTGGCGGTGGATACAGGGGGCGATCTTTTCATTGCGGATGCCGGCAACAACCGGGTGGTCGAGCTGCCGGCGGGTGGAGGCGCGCAGATCACGGTACCGGTCAGCGGACTGCATGGCCTGGCCGGCGTGGCGGCGGATGGAGCAGGCGATGTCTTCATCGCGGCTGCGGGCAACAGCCGGGTGGTGGAGGTCCCGTACCTTGGCAATGGGATATATGGCCCCCAGATCACGGTGAGCAGCGGACTAAACGGCGGGCAGGGCGTGGCGGCGGATGGAGCGGGCGATCTCTTCATTACGGACTACTCCAACCGGGTGGTGGAGATTCAGCGCGTAGCGGGCAATGTGGCGATCAATTTCGGCAGCACGAATGTTTGTCCAGAAGGACAGACCACTCCGGCGCCCTGTAGCCAGACACTCCCGTTGACCTATAATGTCGCGGCGTACACAACCGTTTTCGCAACCCAGGTTGTCACAGAAGGCGCGCCCGGTCTCGACTTCACCACCAGCGACAACAATTGCGTTGGTTACTACAATGCGGCAACCACCTGCATCGTGAACGTAACTTTCGCTCCGCTGGCGCCGGGAGTGCGCATGGGTGCGGTGCAATTCACCGGCAACTGGAGCTACTTGCCGGTCACCAACATGATCTACGGTGTTGGCGAAGGGCCGGTGATCGCGTTTGCGCCGAGCGTGCAGAGCACGGTACCGGCCAACGGACTGAGCACGCCGCGGGGCGTGGCGGTGGATGGAGCGGGCGATATTCTAATCGCGGACACGGGCAACAACTGGGTATTGATGGTTCAGGCCGACGGCGCCCAGACCACGCTCGGCTGGGGGTTGAATTACCCGACCGGTGTGGCGGTGGATGGAGCGGGTGATGTCTTCATCGCGGACACGGGCAACAGCCGCGTAGCGGAGGTTCCGACGTATTGCCTCTACTGCCTGAACCCGGTGCCGGTCAGCGGACTGAATAGCCCGGCCGGCGTGGCGGTGGATGGAGCGGGCGATCTCTTCATCGCGGACACAGGTAACAACCGGGTGGTGGAGGTTCCGGCCGGTGGTGGCGCCCAAATCACGGTGGGCAGCGGGCTGAATAGCCCGTCCGGCGTGGCGGTGGATGGAACGGGCAACGTCTTCATTGCGGACACGGGCAACAGCCGGGTGGTGGAGGTTCCGGCGGGCGGCGGCGCCCAGATCACGGTGCCGGTCAGCGGACTGAATAGCCCGACCGGCGTGGCGGTAGATGCAGCGGGCGATCTTTTCATTGCGGATGCCGGCAACAACCGGGTGGTGGAGGTCCCGTATCTTGGCAATGGGATGTATGGCGCCCAGATCACGGTGGGCAGCGGACTGAGAAGCCCGAAGGGTGTGGCGTTGGATGGAGCGGGCGATGTCTTCATCGCGGATTCAGGCAACAGCCGGGTGGTTAAGTTGCAACGCTCGCAACCGCCAACGTTGACCTTTGCGTCCACTCCGGTAGGCAGCACCAGCAGTGACAGCCCGCAAGCGGTGACGGTCCAAAACATTGGCAACCAGCCCTTGGAAGGTTACCCTTCCGGGTGGCTTGGGGCGGATTTTTTCCAGGTGGCGAACTCGGGTTCGCAGGCAAGTTGCATTCCCAGCTTCCAGTTGACGCCGGGAACCTCTTGCCTTATGAGCATCAGCTTCGAGCCGCAGAGTACAGGCAGTCTCACGGCGACCCAAAGATTCGCCGATAACACGCTCAACCTCTCCGGGTTCAGTGCCAGCCAGAACGTCACACTGCAAGGTACGGGCCTGCCGACTGTGCAAGCAACGGCCACTGCGTTGTGGTCGTCACAGAATCCCTCAATTTCCGGACAAGCGGTGGCCTTTACCGCGACCATCTACCCACAGGTTGGAGGAGAAGTTACCGGGACGGTGACATTCAAGAACGGAAATGCGGCTTTGGCAACCGTTGCGGTGTCTGGCAACGCGGCGAGCCTGACCACATCCGCGCTCAAGGCGGGCGTGCATTCGATCAGTGCGGTTTACAGCGGTAACGCGAATTTCACTGGCAGCACGTCGGCGCCGCTCTCGCAATTAGTGCAGAACCCGGCGGTCACTGCCACCTGGACTGTGCTCACGTCTTCGGTCAATCCATCGGTGTCGGGCAAGCCGGTGTTGTTCACGGCTACGGTTTCTCCGCAGTCCGGAGCGGGAACCCCGACCGGCAAGGTCACTTTCTATAACGGCTCGGCGGAACTGTCGACCGTTGGTCTCAGCAGCGGCACTGCGAAGTACAGCACGACGGCATTGCCGGCGGGTTCGAACAGAATCACGGCGGTCTATGGAGGGGACACGAACTACAGTGGCAGCACTTCCGCGGCGGTGAATCAATATGTGATAGCGACGACGACGGTGACGCTTACGTCTTCGNNGCGATCGGCGCACCGCCGGATGGAGAGACGGTCACCTTCAAACAGGGCACAACCGCGCTGGGAACGGGAAATCTGAGCGGCGGCACGGCGAGCTTCTTGACTTCGGCGCTGGCTGTGGGCACGGATGTGATCACGGCGGTGTATGGCGGGGACTCGAACTTCGCTGCCAGTACATCGAAAGGCCTAAAGCAAGTAGTCAGCAAGTCCGCAAGCACGACTACGCTCGTTTCGTCGGCGAACCCGTCAGGGTCGGGACAAAGCGTCACGTTCACGGCGGTGGTTTATCCCCGCTATTCGGGCACGCCGACTGGAACCGTGACCTTCAGGCTGGGAACGAAAGTCCTACGGACTCTGGCGTTGAGCGGAGGCACTGCGTTGTACACGACCCAGACCCTGCCGGTGGGCGATAACGCCATCACCGCGACGTACAACGGCAGCGTGGATTTCAGCGGCAGTTCGGCTGCGCTGACGCAGACGGTGAATTAGCGGAGTCTTGGAACCGGGTCCCAGACGCGAAAATGCCCGGGATTCTTGCGAATCCCGGGCACTTTGTTATCGCTAAGAGCGTCGTCACTTATACAGCAGTAACGTTCTCCGGCGGGTGGGCCACTTCTCCGAGTCTCGATCCATAACAAGCGGGCGTGTCGGGTGGGCCACATTATGGGAGGTATAGCCGGGGCTGACTGTTTGAACGTTGACAGTTGCTTCTCCCTGTAATGTGGCCACCCGCTTTTCCCCCTCCCAACGTCTACCTGTGTCTACCTCTCCCAATCCAGCCCGCCACCATTGTCGAATCAGCCCACCCAAGCATTGCGCCTCCCAGGTTAGCGCCCAAAAGACGGGCGCGAACCTGGCGCACCATGCGTCTCTCCACGGGCTTCTAATTTCTTAGGGTTTTGCCGGTTTTCAGGGTGAACTGGATTCTTTCTTGTGTCTTTTTTTCTCCGCACAGGGACTTGAAGGCTTCGCGCTCCAGGTCGAGGAGGTATTGNNTGGCGCATCATGTAGGCGCCCATTTTTAGAGTGGCGAAGATGTTCTCGCCGGGAGCGGGGATGTTGGTGCGCATCACGGGCGGTTCATAGCCGGCGCTCAGCAGTTCCAGGGCGCGCGCTTTGGCGTCGGAGAGAACGCGTTCGCGGTTCATGGTGATGCGGTCGGAGTTCGACAGGAATCCCAGTCCGCGGGCTTCGGCGGCCGAGGTGGCGACTTTGGCGGTGGCGATGGTTTCGAAGGCTTTCTTCATCGCTTCCATCAGTTCGACCGATTCGCCTCGGCCATCGGGACGGATGGAAGCGGCGCTGTCGACGGCGCGCAGCAGCATTTCCTTGCAGCCACCGCCTCCGGGGAGCAGGCCGACTCCGACTTCGACCAGGCCCATGTAGAGCTCGGCGTGGGGCTGGCGCGCGGCGGCGTGCAGCGAGACTTCGCAGCCGCCTCCGAGAGCGAGTCCGAAGGGAGCGATGACGACGGGCTTGGGCGAAAACTTGATGGCCTGGGTCATGCCCTGAAACTGGCGGATGGCGAGNNACGGAGAAATTCTGGGCGTCGTTGGTGATGACGAAGGCGTCGAAGGCGTCGCCCGATCCGCCCGGCTTCAGGGTCTGGAGGATGAGCGAAATGATGTCGGCGCCGAGGGCGTTCATTTTGGAGTGGAACTCGATGCAGCCGACGCCGTCGCCCAGGTCGATCAGGGAGGCTCCGGAATTTTTCTTGACCACGCCGTTGGACTTTTTGGCGACGGCGACCGACCAGACACCGGCGGGAACTTGAACCAGTTCCCAGTTCTCGGTTCTCAGTTCCCAGTAACGCTTGCCCGAGGGAGCTTTGGCGTCGTCCTCATACCAACTCTTTTTTCCAGAAGTTAGGAGTTTTTCCACGTTGGCCGCGACCGGCCGGCCTTCTTTTTTCATGCGGGCTACGGTTGGTTCGACGCCGGCCGCGTCCCAGAGTTGGAAGGGGCCGAGCTCCCAGTTGAAGCCGAGGTGCATGGCGCGGTCGATTTCCACGATGGAATCGGAGATTTCGGGAATGCGATTGGCGGAATAGGTCCACAAGTCGGAGAGGGCGGCCCAGAGGAAGGTGCTGGCCTTGTCGGGCTTTTGGGGCGGGCCGCCGTCGAGGCCGAGCAACATGCGGATGCGGGCTCCGGTGTCTTCGACGTTCTTCGCCATGTCGAGGGCGGCGAATTTGGGCTTTTGCCGGGGATGATATTCCAGCGTTTTCCAGTCGAGGGCAAGGCGCTCGGCTTCTTTGCCGGGGGTGGCGGGCGAGGGCGCCCGCCCTACATTTTTTTTGTAGAAGCCGCCGTGGGTTTTGTCGCCCAGCCATTTGCGTTCTAGCATCTGGCGGAAGAAGGCGGGAATCTGCAATTCGCTGCGCTCGTCGTGCACGTTCTGAGTCATGTTGGAGACGACGTGACCTAGGATGTCGAGGCCGACAAGATCGATGGTGCGGAAGGTGGCCGAACGCGGCCAGCCCACGGTTTGGCCGGTGAGAGCGTCGATTTCTTCGACGGTCAGGTCCATTTCCTGCATGAGGCGCATTACGTTGAGCACGGAAAAGGTGCCGATGCGATTGGCGATGAAGTTGGGAGTATCTTTCGCGAGGACGACGCCCTTGCCCAGTTGGGCGTCGCAGAAGTGGGTGACGGCCGCGATCAGCGCGGGGTCGGCATCGGGCGTAGGGATCAGTTCCAGCAGGCGCATATAGCGGGGCGGATTAAAGAAGTGAGTGCCGAACCAGGAGCGCCGGAAGTCGTGGGAAAAACCCTCGGCAATTTTGGCCACGGGAAGTCCGCTGGTGTTGGAGGTGACGATGGTGACGGGCTAGCGGATCGCCTCTACTTTTTATAATAAGGAGAGCTAGATGTCGAGGTTCTCGACGATGGCTTCGATGATCCAGT
>PMBA01000368.1 GCA_003152795.1 Acidobacteriaceae bacterium
CTTATGTTGTCAAAGAGCGCTGAAAATGGGTTTGGGGCAGCTTTGAGGGCCGTCCTGGTCGACAGGCGCACCTCTTGCTGCCCCAATCAGACCTCTATTGTCGCGCAGGGTGGAGTACTTGTCTGTAACGGATGAACCGGACGTTTGTGATGAAAAAAGGAGAAGTTGGACCGGACTCGGATGCAGAAGATGAGGGCTGCCCGTGGCGCGTCCCAAAAACTGCGAGACGGGGCACCCGGCAGCCCGTGATAATTCGCAGGGCGCTGCATTCCCTGATGCGACCCGCGGACGGGACAAAATGGCCCAGAACCGCGGGTGGAGGACACGTTGTCCCGAAAGCGCAGTCGACTAACCCAGGGGAGTTCCATGCAATCTATGAGTTAGCGGAGGCCCGATTGGAGTACCCCGTGCAGCTATGTTTGGTGGAAGGGAGGCGCGCGTGCAAAGCGAGCCTCCAGAGGACTACAGCGAAAGGCAGTGGAGTCATGGAACGGAAAGCTACGGGAAAACGGGCAAATCGGGGAGAACGGCGCAATCGGGCGTGGGGCAGGTGGATCGCGACTCTAGCGCTGATGCTGGTTGCGGAGATGGGGTTTGCCCAGGGATGGGACGCGGCCGAATCGGGACAGCGAACGCAGCTATCGCCTCGGATCGCTTCGGAACTGAACCGGGAGCTTTCGCGGGCGCGGCAGGGCTTGGGCGGGAACAAGAACGTCGAAGTGATCGTGCAATACAAACAGGCGCCGAAGAGTGCGACCCTGGCGCGTGTGCAGAGCAACGGCGGACGGATGGGGGCGAAACTGGACCTGATCAAGGGGGCGGCCTTCTCAGTCCCAGTCAATGCGCTGGCGGCTTTGGAAAACGATCCGGAGGTGGAGTTCGTGAGCATGGATCATCCGGTGAAAGGGATGGACGATTACACGAACGACGCGATGAACGTCAGCACCGCCTGGAATGAGGGATACAACGGAACCGGGATTGGCGTGGCCGTGATTGACAGCGGCATCAACCCGAACCACGTTGATTGGTGGAATATGGCCGGCACCTTTAACCGGGTGCTCTATCACCAGGATTTTACGGGGGCGAACGAATACAACCCGTCGGGCTCGCTGGTGTATGACACCTACGGCCACGGCACGCACGTGGCAGGAATCATCGCTGGCACGGGCACCATGTCGGGCGGCCAGTTTGCCGGTGTTGCCAGGGACGCAAACCTGATCGACCTGCGCGCGCTGGATGGGACGGGCTCGGGCAAAGACAGCCAGGTAATCGCTGCCATTCAGAGGGCGATCGCTCTGAAGAAAACCTACAACATCAGGGTGATCAACCTGTCGCTGGGGCGCGGAGTTTTCGTTCCCTATGCCAAGGATCCTCTCTGCCAGGCAGTGGAATCGGCGTGGAAGGCGGGCATCGTGGTGGTCGCGGCAGCGGGCAATTATGGCCGCGTGAGTGTAAAGGGGAGCAGCGGCTACGGAACCATCGCCGCGCCGGGCAACGATCCGCTGGTGCTGACGGTGGGCGCGATGAAAACCATGAACACGGATTCGCGCACCGACGACCGGATTGCCAGCTACAGCTCAAAAGGGCCAACCACTTATGACCATGTGGTGAAGCCCGACGTCGTCGCTCCGGGCAACATGGTGCCGTCTTTGGCCGACTTGACCAGCACCCTGGCCACGAGGTACCCGGGCAATATGGTTCCGGGCAATTCGAACGACTATTTCATCCTGAGCGGGACCAGCATGGCGACTCCGGCAGCGGCCGGGGCGGTGGCCCTGTTGCTGCAAGCGCACCCGTCATTGACTCCGGACCAGGTCAAGGCCCGGCTGATGAAGACGGCATATAAGAGCTTCCCAACTTCCAGCGTGGCCGTCGATCCTACGACTGGACAGACCTACACGTCCTTCTACGATCTGTTCACGGTCGGAGCCGGATACCTGGACGTTGCGGCCGCATTGGCCAACAAGGATCTGGCGCCGGCAACGGTGGGAGCGGCGCTATCTCCGTCCGCAGCTTACAACGCCAAAACCAAGGCAGTAACTCTGTCCAACGGTAACTCGCAGATAGCGGGCAGCTCGGTGGTTTGGGGAACGTCGGTAGTTTGGGGAACATCGGTGGTATGGGGCACAAATGTAGCGGGCAGCTCGGTGGTTTGGGGTACGTCGGTGGTGTGGGGCACGAGTTCCGACAGCGGGTTCAGCGTGGTCTGGAGCACCGCCAATAGCGTGGTCTGGGGCACGAATACGACGGACGGTGAATCTCTGTCTTTGTCGCTGGCTGGGGAACGGTAACTCGGTTGCTTAACGAACGCGGAACAGAGGAACCCACTCATTCGCAAAGAACGCGAATGAGTGGGGCACTCGCTTCTTCTCAAATCAACTTCATCTGCTTGGGCTCGGCGGTGGTGATTCTTACGCGCTCTACACGGCGATCGGTGGAGTCGAGGACTTCGAACTTCAGGCCTTCGTCTTCGATGACTTCGCCTTGCTTGGGAATGCGTCCGGCGAGTTCGCTGACCAGGCCGGCTATGGTGGACGATTCGTGGCCTTCGGGGCGCATGCCGAAGAGTTCATCGAGGCGGTCTACGTCCATGTTGCCGGGGACGATGTAGGAGTGGGCGTTTTCCTGGACGACTTGGGCTTTCTCGTGCTCGTCGCCGATTTCGCCCACGATTTCTTCTACCAGGTCTTCAATGGTTACCAGGCCGGCTACGCCTCCGTATTCATCCACTACGATTGCCATGCGGATGTTACTGCGCTGCATCTCGCGCAGCAGGTCACTTACTAACTTGCTTTCGGGGACGAAGTAAACATCTTTCCTCATCAATGTAGCGACGGTGCGGGTGTGCGCCTCGGAGTCGGGGACCTGCAACACATCCTGGGTGTGGAGAATGCCTTTGATATGGTGAATGGAACCTTCGTAGACGGGGATGCGCGAGAGCGGCCTGGCTTTGAGTAACTCCACAATCTTCTCGACGGTGTAATCGGACGGGACGGCCACCATCTCCGGCCTGGGCTTCATGGCCTCGCGCACTGTCTTGCCGCTGAACTCGACGACCGACTGGATCAGGTCGCGATCGCCTTCCTGGATGATGCCTTCTTCCTGTCCCGCTTCGATCAAAGCGTCGACGGCTTCGGAGGAAGTTTCCGGTTGCGCGTCGGCATGCTCGCGGGTGAGCGAGGTGACGGACTGGCAGAATCCAAGCACCAGGGTTACGGGCAGAACCAGATAGATGAGCACGCGCAAAAGGAGCGTCCAATCGGCGAGCCAGCGTCCCCGGGTTCGCGAAAAAAAGACGAACGGCAGGAGGCGATTAAAAACGATGATGATCAGCACCAGGCTGAGGGTGGCTTCGAGGACTTCGTAGATGCTCCAGGCGCGGTCGCGAAACACGGTGAAGCCGACGATCATGGCAATGGCCGCGGTGACGAGCTGGGCAAGGATGGCCATGGAAAGCGATGCGCGCTGGCGCGTCACCCCGAATCGGGGCTCGACGATCTGCTCGAAGGCGTCGATGTTGTCCTGAAAATCGCGCGAGAGGAACTTGCCGATCTCCTGGTAGAGACGGTCGACGTAGGAGACCAACGTCAGCAGGCCGAACAGGAGCGCGAGAGCAATGCCGACGCCGATCATTGCTGGTGCTTCCTCCGGGCGCGCCGGGGGGCTGCGCTCTGGACCTTCGCTGTCTCCATCGCTGTTCTCTCGATCAGTCCCAGCGGCAGGTGGAGTTTTGCGCGGAGCTGTTTTTCGCGCCTGGCCATCTGTCCATTGTCGCACTCATGATCGTAGCCGCGCAGATGCAGGACGCCGTGCAACACGAGAATTTTAACTTCTTCGGCCGGGGAGTGTCCGAGTTCGCGCGCATTTTCGGCGGCGATCTCGGCGGAAATGGCGATTTCGCCCGCGAGTTGTTTTTGGGCGCCGGGCTCGGCGGGAAACGTCAACACGTCCGTGGGCTTGTCTTTCCGGCGGAAACGGCGATTCAAGGACTTCATCGCGGAGCTCGAGGTCAGCAGCACGTTGACGGCGCCGTGCAATCCCGCGGCGCGGCGGGCGCGGGCTACGAAACGAGCGAGGGCCAGCTCGGTCAGACCCGCGACGCGCTTTTCAAAGATGACCAAGTTTAGTTCTCTCCACACACAGCCCCTGAAGGGGCTATTTCGAAGACTTGCGGCATCGCTAAAGCGATATCGTGATACGAGGCCCGCGTTTCTCGCGCAGCCTGCTGGAAAACCCAGACCAAGCGAAAAAGAGGGTAGCGGCGAGGCTCCCTGCGGTGTGGCGCGGACACTGTTGTTCGCGGGCTTTGAATCTGCCGCCAACATTTCGCGGACAGGAGTGTCCGCGCCACACGATCCCTAGTTGCGCAGGCGCGGCTCTTCGGGCGGTGCCGGAGGCGCTACCGGTTTCGGCTCGATCGTTCTGGTTTCGAGCAATGGCAACTGCTGCTCGGCCAGGCGGTTCTTGTGCTCGTCGTAGGCGCGGATGATGCGCTGCACCAGGTGATGACGCACCACATCGCTTTCGTCGAAGTGCACGAACGCCAGCCCGTTTACGCCCTGCAGAATGTCGACCGCTTCGATCAAGCCGCTGCGGCGGGCGTTGGGCAGGTCGATCTGGGTGACGTCGCCGGTGATGACCGCCTTGGAACCAAATCCCAGGCGGGTCACGAACATCTTCATCTGCTCCGAGGTCGTATTCTGCGCTTCGTCGAGAATGACGAACGAATCGTTCAGGGTGCGTCCGCGCATGAAGGCGATGGGCGCGATCTCGATGACATTTTTTTCCAGGTAACGTTCGACGCGCTCCGGTTCCATCATGTCAAAGAGCGCGTCATACAAGGGCCGCAGGTAGGGATCGATCTTCTCCTGCAAGGTGCCGGGGAGAAAGCCGAGACGTTCGCCGGCTTCGACGGCGGGCCGCGCCAGAATGATGCGATTGACCTGCTTGTTCAGCAGGGCCGAGATGGCCATGGCGACGGCGAGATAGGTTTTGCCGGTGCCGGCGGGGCCAACGCCGAAGACCATATCGTGCTTTTCGATGGCCTCGAGGTAGCGGCGCTGATTGGGGCTTTTGGGCTGGACGGTGCGGCGTCCAAAGGAACGCTGGCGTCCGGCTTCGGCGAGGCCGCGCAGAGTGACATTTGGATCGCCCACAACCACGCGCAACATGCTGCTCAGGTCGCCGTTGACGAACTGGTGGCCGGACTTCCGCAGATGCTCGTAATCGGCGAACAATTGCTCGGCGCGGGCCACGTCGCGGGGCGCGCCTTCCAGTTCAATGCGATCCGAGCGCAGATCGATATTGATGTTCAGGCCGTCTTCGAGCACGTGGAGATTTTCATCGCGGGTGCCGAACAGGGTCTCGATGTCAGGGGTGAGTTCAATATTTTTTTTCATGCTTTTTTAGGATGGGATTGCGGCGCCTCCAGCAGCCGGACTGGGCTCACGGTTCGATTTGGGATGTGGTTTACCGCCGGACTGAGGCAAACCCGTGCCGGCGCTTTTTGCACGCGAGGAACTGGAGATAGAAGTAGAGCGGACCGGATTGCGCACCCCGGTTACGGGGCGGTGACCAACCATTTGAGAACAGCGTAGCGCGGGCGGGCGGGGGAGTCAATGGGAAGGAGCGTGGTAACATCTGCCCGTGGCGACGAGCGATACAAAGGAGCAAACACCGTCACTGCAAATCTTGCCGAACAATACCTGCCGTTATCGGGTATGAAATTCCTGAGTGTGAATGAGCATCGGCAACTCTTCGCAGATGCCGGTTACTCGGATGTTCAGGTAATTGTGGATTCCGGCAAAGGGTGGATTTGCGGCATAGGCAAGAAACCTTCCGGGCCGAAAAGCTAGCTTGGCAGAGCGCAGCTGATGTAAACAGGATTTCTTCCTTTTACCACGTTTTTGCTGCCACTCCGCTTGCGAATCACAGTGACTCTTCCAACACCCACAGGCGATTGCGCTTGCGACCGGGCTTAGCTGGGCTGGAGTCTTTCCGCGGGGACGCCGGCGCTACTTTTATTTTTCTTCTTTCTTTGCTTCCGGCAACGATGCCCACACCGCGCGGTCTTTGGCCCAGGCGCGCAGGTCGGCAATTTCCTCGGCGCGTGTGACCGACAACGGCACGGTGGAGGAGAGGGCGGTGAGCAGGTCTTCGGTGGTCAATTCCTGTTTGCGGGCGAAGGCGGCGTAGAGGGCGGTTTGGACGGCGGATTCGATTTCGGCTCCGGAAAAGCCCTGGGCTGCGGCGGCGGCCTGGTCGAGATCGTAGGCGGCGGGATTGCGTTTGCGCCTGGCCAGCTGGATGGAAAANNACGTTGTTGCAGGTGGCGGCTACGAAGACGGCGGGCTTGCGTTCCTGCATCCAGGAGAGAAACGACGCCAGCAGGCGCGAGGAAACGCCGGCGTCGGCGCTGGCGGAATCGGGGCCACTTCCGGCGAAAACTTTTTCCAGTTCGTCGATCCACAGGACGCAGGGGGCGAGGCCCTCGGCTACGCGGAAGACTTTCTGGATGCGCTTTTCGGTTTCGCCGATGAATTTGTCGTAGACGGCGGCGGTGTCGAATTTCACGAGCGGAAGTTTCCATTCTCCGGCAACGGCGCGGGCGCAGAGACTCTTGCCGCAGCCTTGTACACCTAGAATGATGACGCCCTTGGGCGGATCGAGGCCGAACGCCAGGGCGTGGTCGTCCCATGCGCCGCGGCGCTGCTGGAGCCAGCGCTTCAGATTGTCGAGGCCGCCGACGCTCGCCATGGTGTCGGTTGAGTCTACGAACTCGAGCATTTCAGAACGCTTGAGCAAAGCTTTCTTGGCGTCGAGGACGTCGGTGATGCACGCGGGGGAAAGCGCGAGGCGTCCCACCAAGGTCTGGGAGATGGCGCGCTCGGCGGCTTCTTCGGTCAAGCCGCGCAGATTCGCGGCCATGGCGTCCACGCCGTCGGCGTCGAGCTGGAGTTTCAGGGTGTGGGAAGCAGCGAGGCGGGTGTAGGTTTCGCGGATAATCTCGCGCAGGCGGTCGCGGTCGGGCAGCGGCAGATCGAGAAACTCGACCAGGCTGGCCAACTCAGGTGGCATCTCGATGGCGGGGGCGGTGAGCACAAGGGTTCTTCGGTTGGCGGAGAACTTCTGCCCTACGTCGCGCAGGCGGCGCACGACGACCGGATTATCCATGTGGCGATGGAAATCCTTCAGCACGAACACAGCCTCGATGGTCATGGTCTCGAGGTTGGCGAGCGCCTGCACCGGGTCGGTGGTGTTGTACATGGCGGTCCTCGGACTGGCGCCGGCATCGGAGTTCGCTTGCGGGGGCGTGCCCGGACGAAGCTCCGTACGCGGATAAGCAACGGGCTGGGGAGCGGGGGCGCCGCTGCCGGAGCGGACGAGGCCGTCGGCGATGGTCCACTCGAAGACGGCCATACTCAGATCGGAGCAGGCGGCGCGCACCAGCGCAAGGGCACGCATTTCCTCGACCGTCTCCATGACGACGATTGGGGTCGAGGAGTTGACGAGAACCTTCAGGCGTTCAAGAGGATTCATAGAAACCTGTTTCGCGGGGCATCTGTTCCATGCAACCGGAGCCAGGTGCTTTACCACAGAGGGCACCCTTCGACTTCGCTCAGGGCAGGCTCCGGAACACGGGGGAAACGATAACCGGTGAACCCCGAGTTTCTCTGCCAGGTATTTGACCNNCGCATGGCAAATCATTTTTCGGCGCTGAAACGCGCCCGTCAGACCACGAAACGAACCGCCCGCAACCGGGCCAATGCGTCGCAACTGCGCACCGCTCTGCGGAGCCTGCGCGAGAGCCTGGAAAAGGGCGACAAGACGGCCGCAGGCCAGACGTACCGAGAGACCGTGTCGGCGCTCGACAAGGCGATTCAGAAGGGCGTTCTGCACGAAAACACGGCTTCGCGCTATAAATCGCGCCTGGCGGCGCGGCTGAACGCGCTGAAGTAGGCGTTGAAGCGGGCCGAACGCCCAGCCCCCAAAAAGGGGCGCGAACGATCCGGACGCGACTGATCAGGAAAGACTTGCGGTATCGCTGAAGNNTCGTTGCAAATTCTTCTTGACCGTGCCCAGCGGTTTGTTATACTTAGGCGTTCTCTGGACATACGAGCAAGCTTTCCGACGGTCCTGACGAACCTCCGCCCGCGTTGTGGCAACTCCTAAAGAATTGAGCAACTTTCGGGTAGGGCGGGGCATCTATCTTGGGTAATTCTGGCAAATCCCGGTTGCACCCTGGCCTGAATTGCAGCTTGGCTAGCTCGTATTCGCCGATCACCCAGTCGACGATGGGGATGGTGGCCCAAGTGATCCCTTTTGTGAGGAGAACGAACGAAAATGCGATCCGATCGTGTATTTGACGCTCTACATACTTTGCGGAACCGGTATATGCTCTGCCAGCTTGCCTCGAAGGCGACGCGCAGGTTCCATAAGCCGAACACCCGCATACAGGAAACCATGAACGATGTATTTGACAAAATCGCCGATGCGGAACGTCATGACATCCTGAGCGAACCCGAGAACTTTGCCGAAGCACAACGGCGAGCTGCATAAGCAGCTCCGCCGTGTGCCCGCACGGCGGCAAAGCAATCCATCCCCGCGAGAGAAAAAGAAAATCCCTCCCGAAGAAAATAATCCACGCAGGTAAATATGACCATCGCAGAACTGAAAGAAAAGAACATTACCGAGCTGACCAAGATCGCCCGATCTCTGGAACTGCCGGGCGCCAGCGGACTCCGCAAACAGGACCTCATCTTCAAGATCCTGCAGGCGCAAAG
>PMBA01000263.1 GCA_003152795.1 Acidobacteriaceae bacterium
GCGGCCATGACCGACCGGTTGCTGAAGGCGATTGCCAATCCCAACACTTCGCTGATCGGGCACCCCACCGGACGGCTGCTGCTCCGGCGCGACGCTTACCAATTCGATCTCGACGCGGTTCTCAAAGCAGCGGCGAAGCATAGGGTCGCGATGGAACTGAACTCTTACCCGGATCGGCTCGACCTCAGCGACGTTCATCTTCGGTTAGCGAAACAGCACGGCGTAAAAATCGTCATCAACACCGATTCGCACCACACTTCGCACATGGAAAAACTGCACTACGGCGTTACCCAGGCGCGGCGCGCATGGCTCACCAAGGACGACGTGCTGAACACCCTGCCGGGGCAGAAGTTTGCCAAGGCGATGAAACACGGCTGGTAATCGCTGAAAGCCTGCCCCCCAGCAAAGACTTGCCAACAACATAAACGGCCAAATCAATAGCTTATGATTGAGTTTCCGAAACCGGGGGGCTGGATTGTTACCTTAGGGTCACCGAGTCGAACCCAGTTGGCGAGGCCTTCACAGACCACTGATAACATTATCTTTTCCCGCGCTCTAGGACTGGAACGAGGTGGCGGCGAGGATTCCGACGCGGAAGCGTAGTTGGCATTTTCAAAGGGACCAGCGAACAACGNNTATGAATGCAAACGACCCAATGAACAAGTTCTATGTTAGCGGAGGGCTATTCAGGAGCAGCGTTTTTCAGAAGCTCGAGGAGTGGGAGTCCTGCAAGCGGGCGTTGCTGGTGGAGATCGATCCCGTGACCAAGACGTCGCGCAGGGTGGTCGAATACGAATCTCCCAAAGAAGTCACGGCGGACGAAATGCCCGCCATTCTGTTCAAGTACGCGTACGCGTCCGGCAATAAGCTCTACACCTGCACGGCGACGGAAATCATTATTTATGACCTGCCGTCTTTTCGGGTGGCAAATTACATTTCACTTCCCATTTTTAACGACATCCATCACGTCTACTACAGCCAGCGGCGGGGCACGCTGCTGGCGGCGGTTACCGGACTGGACATCGTGGCGGAAGTCTCACTTGAGGGGAAGTTGTTGCGGGAATGGGACGTGATGGGCCAGGACACATGGAGTATTTTTCCCAGGAACACCGATTACCGCAAGGTTCCGACCACCAAGCCGCACCGGGCTCATGCCAATTATGTGTTCGAGTTGGGAGATGAAATCTGGGTCACACGGTCGCATCAGCGCGAGGCCATCAGCCTCGACGATCCCACGCGCAAGATCGACATCGCCATTCAACGTCCGCACGAGGGCCATCTGTTCAACGACTTTCTGCATTTCACGACGGTCGACGGGCATATCGTGATTGTCGACCCGAGAACGCTGAAGATCGAGCGGGTGCACGATTTGCAGAAGATGGCCGGCTCGCCGGAAGAGTCGCTGGGCTTTTGCCGTGGACTGCATTCGCTGGACGATCGTTTTGCGTGGGTTGGTTTCACGCGGATTCGTCCGACCAAGTTTCGAGAGCACGTGAGTTGGGTGCGGCATCCGACGCGGCCCCAACGCCACAGCCATGTTTCGCTCTTCGATCTGCAGAGTGGAACTCGCGTGGAAGAGATCGAAACCGAACCGCACGGCATTGGCGTGATTTCCAATATCTTTCACATCTAGCTCGTGCCGGCGGAAAAGGAATTTCCCCGGAAGGAACATCAATAGGAGCGAAAGTAACTATCATCAGGCGCACCGGACGGCAGTTTGGCGGCCCTCACTCATGCTGAAGCTTGAGAAACGACAGATTCTGAAGAACGTCGGCTCCAGTTGGTCCGCGCTCGCCATCAACGTATTGGTCGGCATTTTCCTTTCGCCGTTCATCCTGCATCACCTGGGTGATGCGGCTTTCGGAGTCTGGGTGCTGATCTTCTCCGTGACCGGTTACTACGGCCTGTTCGACCTCGGCATCCGCTCCTCCATCATTCGCTACGTTTCCAAGTACACGGCGACTGGCGATCGCGAAAAACTCACGCAGTTCGTCAATACCGCTCTTTTCAGCTACACCTGCATCGGTGTGGTGAGTATGGTGTTGACCGCGGTCCTGAGTTCGTCGGTGGAGCGCTTCTTCAAGATTCCGCCCGGAATGCACTCCGAGACGCGGCTACTGCTGTTGATGGTGGGGGCCTCGGTGAGTCTGGGCTTTCCGCTTGGGGTTTTCGGAGGCATGCTGGAAGGGCTGCAGCGCTTCTATATCCTGAACTGGACGAGTATCGGCGCCACCCTGGCCCGCGCAGCCTTGATCGTTTATTTCCTGAACCGGGGATACGGTCTGCTCACCGTCGCCCTGCTCACGGTTAGCCTCCCGATCATTTCCTCGATTCTCCGCGGCATCATCGTATTCCGATTGTGCCCCGTGCCGCTGGGTCTTGACCATGTGGATCGCGCTTCATTCCGCCACATGGCGAACTACGGGGGCACCACGTTCCTGGTACTGGTCGCCTCGCGACTGCGCTTTCGCACCGACGAACTGGTGCTGGGCACGATGATGTCGACGGTTGCAGTGACATGGTTCAACATCGGCGCCCGGATCGTAGACTACGCCCAGGAATTTGTCTCCAGCCTGGCCCAGGTTTTTGTACCGATGTCGAGCCAGTCGGAAGCCACGGGCAACCTGGATCGGGTGCGCAAGATTTATATTGCCGGCAATCGCGTGTGCGCGTTTCTGATTCTGCCCATCACCGCTATCCTCATTCTCTTCGGCAAGCACATCATTCGAATCTGGGTTGGGGCGCGCTATGTTCCGCACAGCTACCCGGTACTGGTGGTGATGATCGTTCCTTTCGCGCTCATGCTGTCGCAGGCCGCATCCGGGCGCATATTGTTCGGACTCGGAAAACATCAGACCTGGGCGGCGATCACAGTGATCGAGGGTATCGCCAATCTCATCCTCAGCATCGCGCTCGTGCCATCGCTGGGGATTGTGGGCGATGCCCTGGGGACCGCGATCCCGCTCAGTTTTACCTGTCTCGTGTTCCTGCCACGCCACTTGAAAAAGCAAATCGGCGTGCCCATCGGAACTTTTCTACGCGAGGCTTACACCCTGCCTATTCTGCTGACCCTTCCGCTGGTTGGCGCGCTCTGGCTTGCCAACCGATTCTTTTATCCCCGCAACCTCGTCCAGTTGGCGAGCGAGACGCTGGCGGTGAGTTCGATCTACGGGGTTGGGCTGCTCTGGGCCTATCGCACGCACCGGGCGTTTCATGTGGCTGAGATTGCCGGGCTGAAACAGCCGCCGGTTCCCGAGCAACCGCCGCAGGCGGTGATCGCGGTGGAATACCAGAATGAGCAGTAAGGATCGAGATAGATCTTCATGTTGGCCAGGTTTGGGAATGGGTTACGATCGTTTTTTATCCCCGGCGGACGAAAGGGTAAAATGGGGTTTGCCCATTGTCTCTGATGATTTGCAAAGGTCCGCCGGCCAGCCTTCCAAAGGAAGACTGCTCCTCGGTGGTGTTGGACCGATTTCTGGGCCGGGCGCCGTGTCGCACCCTGGGAGCCAAGGATGAGCGAACTGTACGTTGTCGGTGGAGCTTTGCGCAGCAGCTTGTTTAAGCAACTGGAAGAGTGGAACTCCTGCAAGAAGGCCCTGATCGTCAAAGTGAACCCTGGCGCCAAGGGTTCTGGAGTCATGGTGGAATACGACTCGCCTGCAGATGCCTGTCCCGCGGAATCGCCGTCAATCTTGTTTAAGTCCGGCACCTTGGCGAACGACAAGCTCTACGTATGTACCCCGACGGAAGTTCTGGTATACCAGGTGCCGGGCTTCGAACTTCTGCACTACATCTCCCTTCCCTGCTTCAACGATATTCACCACGTGCGGCCGACCGCCGAGGGCAACATCCTGATCGCGGACACGGGGTTGGACATGGTAGTGGAAGTAACTCCGCAGGGAAAACTGCTGCGCGAATGGAGCGCGATTGGGGAAGATACCTGGAAACGATTTTCCCGCGATATCGACTACCGTAAAGTCCCCGAAACCAAGCCCCATAAATCTCATCCTAATCACGTGTTCCAACTTGACGATGAGGTGTGGGTCACACGCTTCGAACAAAGAGATGCGATCAGCCTGACGCGCCCCGGGAGACGCATTGACATCGGAGTGCAAAGGCCGCACGACGGCCACGTGGAGGGTGACTGGATCTACTTCACCACCGTCGACGGGCACCTGGTAGTCGCCAACCGGCATACCCTCAAAGTGGAAGAGATCTTCGACTTAGCCGCAATCGACAACGAGCAACACATGGTACTGGGCTGGTGCCGTGGGGTGGCGGTGGTGGGGAAGGATAAAGTCTGGGTTGGATTCACTCGCATTCGCTCCACACGTTTCAAAGAGAATCTGCTGTGGGCGAAGCAGGGATTCGAGACTCGCAACAAGTTCACCCACATCTCTCTTTACGATTTGGCCAAGAAGAAGTGCCTCGACGAAATCGACCTGGAGCCTTACGGATTGGCCGCACTGTTTAGTATCCACAAGGCCGAAGGCACGAGAGCAGGTCAAAGCACTCTCGCGAAGCCGGCTGGAGCCCGGTCTTCACGGGACAGCGCGGTATGAATGTTCGGAAGGCAGCCAGGAACGCTGCGAAGAAGATATTCGTAGCCAGCGGGGCGCTTCGGATGGCGCACAGACTGTCCGCCCCTGCCGCGGTCATTCTGCGCTATCACTCGATTCAGGATCGGCCTGAGCAGTACGCTACCACGATCGGATGCGACTCCATTCACGCAACCCCCATCTTTGAGCGGCACATGGAGTTGATCGCCAGACGATTTAATGCCGTAACCATGAATGATGTTGCCCTCTTTCTGAAAGGTGAGAAGAGTCTTCCACAAAGGGCGGTGGCCATTACTTTCGATGATGGCTACAAGGACAACGTTCGGTTCGCGGCTCCGATTCTGAACCGTTTCGGCGTGCCGGGGACATTCTATGTTCTGGTCGATTCGGTCGACCGTTCGAAGGCACCGTGGTATTGCCTGCTGCGGCATGCATTCTGGACCTCGCGAAATCCGAAGTGGAGCGATCCTGCCACGGGCACGATTCACGACCTGAGCAACTCGCAGGCGCGCGACGCGGCTTTTCTGAACACGGCCGAGGTCTGCGCCCAAGCGAGCGCGCCGGCGCGGGAAGAACTGGTGGAGTATGCGACGCGTTCTCTCGATCCTGTACCGTTCCCCCATGAAGGCGACCTGATGATGACCTGGGACGATGCGCGGACGCTGGTCAAATCCGGGCACGCAGTGGGCTCGCATACGATGACGCATCCGAACGTGGCGCATGTCTCCCTGACCGAGGCACGCAGCGAACTGGCCGACTCCAAGCGCAAACTGGAAAAGGAACTGGGGGAAGCGGTGAAGCATTTTTCCTACCCCCATCCCGCTCTCAACCCGCAATGGAATGAAGCAACGTTGAAGATGACGGAAGAGTTGGGCTATGCGACTGCGGTAACCACGACTCCGGGCGCGGTGCGGGCCGACGCCCGTCCCCTGGCGATTCCGCGAACATACATTCCCCGCAAAGAGTCGGAGTTCCTGTGGCACATTGAACGAACGTTCGTGTTCCGACCGGGTGCTGGGGGCGAAGTCCATCCCGGCGCGTGAGCCAAAACATGACCCGAGCCACCGTCATTCCGGCAGTGCGATTGGCAGAGCGAGCGGACCTCGCCCAGATCGCACCGTTCCTGGTTCCGCTGGGCGGAGAATCGTTTGGAGAAAGATTTCCAGAGGGAACGGCACAGGATTTTTTCCGCTGGAAGTATTTTGAAAATCCGCTGGGCGACGCGATCGTAGGCATCGCTACCGCCGGGGGATCGGTTGTGAGTGTTGTGGCGGCCACGCCCAAGCGCATCTGGCTATCGGGAAAGACAGTCCTCGGCTACGAACTCGGCGACTTCCTGACCGATGAAAACTACCGGAAGATGGGGCTGTTTTCGCAACTCATCGAATTGGTTTGCCGCGAGGCCGGCGCTCGCGGTTCGGAGCTGGTCTATGTTCGGCCGAACGACGTCTCTTTCCCTATTCTCGCCGGCAAGCTTTCCTTTCAAGAGACGCAAAGGGTGGATGCGCGTCGCTTTGTAATTCCAAGCCAGACGCTTTCGCGCAAGACGGGGATCCCAGCCAGCCTGCTCCGGCTTTCAGGCATGGACTGGCTCCTCAAGAGCCATTGCATTCCGCGTTCCCCTGGAAACGGCGTAACCGTAGTACCAATGGAGCGATTTGGAGAAGAGATCGATCAGCTCTGGCAGAGAGCCGCGGCCGGCTACGACTTTGCCCTGGTGCGGGACAGCAGTTACTTGAACTGGCGCTTCTCCGATTGTCCGACACCTTACAAGATGTGGCTGGCGCGTAGAAAAGGCGAGGCGGTGGGCTTCCTGGTAACCTCGGCAGAGAGGACAGCCCCCAGCGGGGCGGTGGTCGATCTGTTCACGGAGAGCTGCGACGCGGAAGCCGTTCGGGCGCTGCTGGCAACGGGCATGGGCAGCTTGCTGAAGGGTGGCATCGAGTTGATCAGCACCTGGACGCTGCAAGCGTCCGGGCATGGCTCCGAGCATCGATCCGAGCTATCCGCCGCTCAGGAGGTGTTGCGGTGCGCCTTTCCTTTTCGCCGGAAACAATATCTTCACCTCGTCTTTAGAGCCCCTGACGCAAAAGAAATCAACTTACCCGCGACATCGCAAAAATGGCATTTCACTCTCGGAGACAGCGACGGCGCCTGATGCCAAGTGGAGACTCACAATTCGCGAAAACCGAAGTGAGCGGCGTCTTCGATCGCATGGCTTCGTACTACGCCGCCGAACGGGGACAGTCGCCGTGGTTTCAGGCGCAGCTCAAGATTGTTCTGGAGATGCTGGCTCGAGAGCGGGGACTGATCCTGGATATCGGATGCGCGGCGGGCGCCGAGTTTGAGCCGCTGCGGGCTCGCGGCTTTCAGATAGTCGGGCTCGATTATTCTACGGAAATGCTGCGACTTGCGCAGCAGCGTTTCGGCGCATCGGATGGCGTGCATCTTTGCCGCGCGGATGCCGAAGCTCTGCCTTTCCCGGACGCCAGCTTCGACCACGTCGTCTGCCTGGGCGTGTTCGAATATCTGTCCGCGTACGACCGCTGCCTGGAGGAAATCCGGCGCATTCTGCGTCCTGGAGGCGTCGCGATTATCTCCCTGCCAACCCGTATTAGCCTGGATCGTTGCTCTATCACTCTGTTCAACATGACGGCGGTCCCTTTGTGGAGAGCGATAAAAAGGCTCACGGGCAAACGCAGTTCCGGCCAAGCGGTGGGCCGGCGCTGGAATCGTTGCATCCCATGGCAGGTTCCGGCACTGCTCCGGCAGCATGGTCTCAATCCGGAGCTCAGCGCCTACTCGGGATTCCTCCTGTTTCCACTCGGGCAAGTCTGGCCACGGGCGGAGTTCCGCCTGTTCTCGTGGATGGAGCGTCTTTCCAAGTCCCGACTGCTGGGCTGGACCCTGAGCCAGTACCTGGTGAGCGCCCGGAAAATCGATTGAAGATTTGGCCGCGCGGTGGCTCATATTTCTTTCCCATGCATATGGACAAAGTTGCAATCTGTTTCACACCCTTGCTGTGGACCGGGCGATTTTGAGGTAAAATTGTCTTCAGCCATTGTTTTTAATAGTTTACAAGTAGAACACAGGCTGGCTTTCGGAAGGCAGATTGCTCTTTCCCCTTGTCCCATTGCTTTTAGGTGGTTTCAGGCCGAGTTCAAGAACCGGGCCAGGCTTGTGACCGCGGTTCCGCTCATGTTCCGGCGGTTACCTTCACCCCAGCTTATCGCTTGACGCGCCATGGCAAATGGGGCGAGGTTAGATAGAGCCCTCAAGTGATTTTGATTTCAGCATAAATTTTTGGTTAGAACATACCGGAGGAATACTGTTTTGAGCGCAACGACGAGTCACCTTATCGCCCCCCACGGGGGAGAACTAGTTCAGCTGCAAGTGCCGGCGGCGCGCGCCGCAGAGTTAAAAGCGCACTCGAAGGATTGGCCTTCGTGGGACCTGAGCGCCCGACAGCTTTGCGATCTTGAACTGCTGATGAGCGGCGGCTTCTCGCCGCTGCGCGGGTTTATGAACCGGGCGGATTACGAGGGCGTCTGCCACAATATGCGTCTGGCGAACGGAACCCTGTGGCCCATGCCGATCACGCTCGACGTGAGCGAGGAATTCGCCAAAAAACTGACGCCGGGATCGAGCAAGGTCGCGCTGCGCGATCCGGAAGGCGTGATGCTGGCCGTGCTCAGCGTGGAAGACGTTTGGCAGCCAGATCGCAAAGCGGAAGCGCAGTCGGTTTTCGGTTCCACCAGCGCCGCGCATCCGGGCGCCGATTACGCCATCAACAAATCGAATCCCTGGTACGTGGGCGGAAAAATCGAAGAGTTCCAGCCGCCGTCCCACTATGATTTCCGGTCGCTCCGGCTGACTCCCGCCGACCTGCGCGCCGAATTCGGCCGTCTGGGCTGGACCAGCATCGTGGCCTTCCAGACGCGGAATCCCATGCATCGAGCTCACGTCGAACTAACCATGCGGGCCGCCAAGCAAGTCGCGGCGAATCTGCTCATCCATCCCTCGGTCGGCATGACCAAGCCGGGCGACGTGGATTATTTCGTTCGTACCCGCTGCTACCAATT
>PMBA01000195.1:0-11872 GCA_003152795.1 Acidobacteriaceae bacterium
GCCGAACTGCGCTCGGCTTGGACGGGGCAGAGCCCCGTCCCCAGACGATCATTCCACTACGGCAGCGGCTCCGAAACGTGCTCGTGCGCGATCAGCCACTTCCCATCCTGCTTCTCGAACACGGCCGTCCACCGAAAGTTGCCCATATCGATCTTGCCCGACTTGTGAGTCATCTCGAATGCAACGGTTGCCGTGACCCAGTAAGCATCGCCGCTTTTGTGGATCTGCGCGTCGTCATTCACCGTGCAGCGGGCGGCCTTGAAGTCCTCGAGCACCTTGCCCACCCCGGATTGGTATTCGTCCCAACTGCCATACTTAAGCGGCGCAATGTCGAAAAACACATGTGGGCCCTGCGCGTAGTACTGCTTCTGTCCCGCCGCATTGAGCGTTGACCAGCCATCCCAAATCTTCTGCAGGTAGGCCTTGTCGACTGCCCCGCCTCCGGTCGTGGCCTTCTTTCCTTTTTGCGCAAAACCAGTCTGCGTAAAACCTGCGATCGTCATGCAAACCGCCAAAGCCGCTACCGCCATTCGTTTCATCGTGAGTCTCCCTCCAAACGGTGGAGCATTCTCGCATACGCGGTGCAGCCGCGCCAAGCCGAAAGCCTGCGACCAATGTCGAGGGGCTGACTTTCGTAATCTGCCCGGCTGCCGCCGCCTGGTGCAAAATTGATGCAGAATGTCCACCATTGCGCAAAAAGGACACCGGGATTCCCGCGTCAAACTCGGCGGCTCAATCCTCGTCCTGCTGCTGCTCGAAAACGGGCGTCAGATCCGCGCCCGCATGAATCAGCTCTCCGTCAACGGAGGACTGGTCTCGTTCCAACAACCGCTTGACGAAGGCATTCAGGTGACTGTCCTGTTCCATCTGGGCTCCACCAGCGTCCGTTGCCGGGCGCAGATGATGTTCCCCATGTGGGCCACCAAGGGATGTCTCCAGCCTTTTCGTTTCATGGAATTGCCCGACGCCAGCCGCTCCAGTCTGAAGCGGGAATTGGAAGCTCTCGTCCAGGCCGGCGCGTCGCAGGAAGAAGAAAGCGAGTAGGATCTCACTTTCCTGCAGCTGCCAGAATCTGTTTCAGCGAATATTTCTGCAATTCCCCAACCCGCTCCAGCGTAATATCCGGCTCCGGATACTCCGCGACCAGCGCTGCATCCAGCGCGTAGTGTCCCTGGCGCGGAAAAACCGTGGTCACCCGCCCGCCCCAATGCTCCTTGATCGCCGCCAGGATACGCACCTTGTCGTCCACCATCACGTAGTGCGCCGCCGGATACTTCTTCTCCGCATCGTCCAGTTCGAGTTCCTTGTGGATGTAGATGAGGACGCGCCCTTCGAAAATCTCATAGAGGCCCGACCGGTCGATCTTGCGCGGCTGGAAAACCACATCACCGTCGCTCAGGATCGCCGTCCGTCCCAGCCGCTGCGCGTACCCGACCGCATCCAGTGATTCTGGAAAGAGCCGGTTGGCAAAGGGATAATTGATCATGAAGTGCGAGACCGCAAGCAGTTTGGGATCGCGTGGCCGCTCCACGCGATAACGCTGGAGCGCGCCCAAATAGTCCGCATATCCCAGCTCTGTGCGCAACTGCTCGAAGATTTCCCAATAGCGCCGCTGGCTCGTCTCGCCCACTTTGCCGATGAGGTACAGCTTCAGATCTTCCGCCACGCGATCGTTGTCGAGCAGCGTATTGTCCACGTCGAAAAAGAACACGGTACTCGCGTTGGTATCAGCGCGCTTCACGCCATCTCCAAACAAGGATCTCCAGAATCAGGACCGTCCCTTATCATGCCAGAAATCAGGGACCGGCGTCGCAGCTGTCACCACATGTGAAAGCCGCGATTTTCGCGCTCCCGGTGCTCTTGACCGGCTGCGAAAGCAGGAAATTTGCTCCTGCCAGGAGGGCCTTGTCAGGTTCTTTCTCTTGTAGTACAAAGGCGTCGTCAAACAGTCAATGAAATAACCGAGGCGGAATGCTGTGACTCTGCCTCACAACCGGGCGAATCCGTGCTCGCCTCCCCAGGAGTTGCTCTTCGTGGAACATATTGATCCCGCCGTCATCTATCGATTTGACACTCGCTCCAGCCGGCCTTGTGAATTTTGCCGGGAACTCGATCCGCAGTTTCCTCAACGCCGGCCGCTCGACCAGATGGTTGCCAGCAGCCGCAAAGCCATTGCTTCCGCCCATTTGACCGAGGATGGCTATGTCCGCCACCGGATGCTGGAATTGCGCCGGATCACTTCCCCCGCACCCCTCACCGCGGCCTAGCCCGGTAGATTTGGGACCCCAGCTCAGATTTTTTCGTGCAACTTCCGACGTGGCGGCGAGTTCTAATAGGTTAGATCCTCAAGCTGTTGTGCCCTGCCCAGGGGGAGGCTCTCATGCTGGCCGGTTCGCGGTACTGTTTTCTGCTTTCCTTCGTGCTGGTCTTTTCCGTTGCCGCCTGTGTGCCGACCCAGGCCCAGATTAACGGTGTGCCGGCCTCGGTCACTTCACTTGGTTTCGGCGGGCACGATAACCCCAATCCCGGTGTTCGAGCCAGCGTTACGTCGCTTGGGCCAAACGGTTACGGCAATAGTCGGCCTGCTTTCGGTAACTGGGGTTACAGCTTCTTCTTGCCGGTAAACCCAAATCCACCGCTGTCCTCCGGGCGTCACCGCCACCACGGGGAACAAGCCTATTTCGGCGTCGAGCCAGTCTACATTCCATACGCCGTTCCCTACGTCCAGGAAGCGGACGACGACGATTCAGCGGACGACTATGTCCGCGCCCCTGACGTTCGCACCGGCAATGCGCACGCCAAACGCGCCGAATACGGTGATCCCGCTCCAAGAACTGACGCCGCGCCTGTGGCTGCCCAGCCCTCGACCGTGCTGGTTTTCAAAGACGGCCACCATTCCGACGTGTTCAACTACGCGATTGTTGGAGATACGCTCTTCGACTTCTCCGACGGACGCACCCGCAAGATTCTCCTCGCCGACATTGATCTCCCTGCTACCCAGCGGGCCAACGACGATCGTGGCGTGGACTTCCAGATTCCGGCACAATAAAAACCAGCGATACAGATCAACGATAGCGATAGCCGGTCAAGCCCGTCGTCCCAGGAAAATCCAGGTTTCCCCCGTGCGCCCCCGTGTACCCCGTGGTTTCAAGCCTTTCGCCAGTCGAAGAGTCGCGTTGCGGCCCGTCGGCTGCGCTCAGCAGCGAAAGAGCCTTTAAAACTGCGGGGAAACCCCGAAATTCGTGGTGCCCCCCGCCTCATACCGACAAGGCCGCAGGTGGTCACGAGTGTCCGCGCCACACGGCCTATTCGCCGTATCTTTCTTTCAGCTTGCTCGTGATTTCGTCGCGGAGTTGGCGGTAGTCGGAGTGGACGGTGGCACGCAATGCGGCTTCGGTGGAACTGCCTTGCGAAAGGCGTTCCAGGATGCGCGCGATTTCGCTCATGCCATAAGCGTCGCGAATGTACTCGGTGGCGGCTAGAGATTCGGCGTACGCGACGGTGGCTTCGGGGGTGGAGAAGCTCATGAAGCTGCCTTCGAGCATATTGAAGGGAATCTCATTTCCAGCGCCGAACAGTTGTGCCAGTTGGCGCCCGTAGGAAGCGGACGACTTGCCTTCCTCCATTTGTGCGATGCCTTCGTTTAGCCATGTCGGGCAGCGGTTGCTCGACATCTGCGACACGAAGGAGTGCGTCAGTTCATGCTTGAGGACGCGGGCGAGTTCGGGAGTGACGCTCGGGACGCCGCTGATCGGAATGCGCAGCTTGCCATCGTTGATCGCGCCGCTCCACGAGGGGGCGCGCGTAACGTCGAAGAACGTCTGCTGGGTGTAGAGCGTCACCACGATGTTGTTGCGGGGCGAGTAGCCCAGATCGCGCACCAGGTCGTCGTACTCGGAGTCAAGGGTGGCGAGCAGGTCGCGGCGGAAGGTTTCGGATGTGTCCTTGCCTTCGAAGTGGAGGTTGAAGTGGCTGCTTTCGCGCTGCGAGAAATCGGACTCGGCGCTCGATTCGCGCTCGGCCCGGGCGAGATATTGGCTGACCACGGCGTCGGGACGCAGGCCGAGCGATTTCTTCCAGGAACGAATGGCGTTGAGCGTATGATCGCTGGCGAATTGCACGAAGCCCAGCATGGCGATGGCATCGGGCGAGTCGGGCGCAATGCTGGCCGCGTGTTGCGCGTAGGCCAGCGCTTCTGAGGCATGCCCGGTGCGCATCAGCGCGGCGGCGTAGTAGATCAGCAAAGTGGAATTATCCGGCTGGAAACCGAGCGCGGATTCGTAATAGCGCTTGGCCTGCTGGAAATTGCCGTGATCGGATTCGTGTTTGCCGGCGAGGAAGTAGCCGGTGGCAGCGAGTTCAGGATTGGCGGACTGTGCCAGCCTGGCCAGCGCGTCGGTATCGACTTTGCCGTCGTGGATGACCTTTTCGGCAACATCGGCTTCGTGGTTGAACGACGGCGCGGGCGGGGTAATGTCGGGTGCACCACTGTTGCCCGGCACTCCGGCGGACGCTCCGGAGTGTGCGGGCGCAATGCCGCCGGCATCGATGCGCTCAACCGAGGATTTTGGAATGGCGTAAGTATCTTCGCCAAGGTCGTATTCGACGCGGTCTTTACTCTCGCGGACCTGATCGGCCCAGATGGTTCGTCCATTCTTAAGATGGATGACGTCGGCGGCCGACGGTAGCGTCTGCAGAAGCACTAAAATGAGGACGAAGGCTCGCACTCGACTGATTCTAGCAACCAGGCAGACGGGCGGTAAGGTGACCAAGGTGCTGGAACTGGGGCGGCTCCGGCAGTAGTTCCCAGTTCTTAACTGGGAATCGGATGGTCCTGCGGTTTCTGAGAACCGGGAACTGAGAACCGAGAACTGTTTATGAATCTGGCGCTGGTTCGGTCGCACCGCATGATCGCGTTGGCATGGTGTCTCGTGGCCGCCACAGCCGGGGCGCAGGCGACCGGATCGAGCTCGCAGTGTCCGCAAACCACGAGTGGCCTCTACACCAGGATTCGTTCCGTGGAACTCGATCCCCAGCGTGTGTACCGTGTGCGCGAGGCCTCGATTGACCGGCCGAATCTCCATCTTGATTTCGATGACGGCACCCTGGCATTTACGGAAGACATTTGCGGGCGGATTACGGGCGCGCTTTTCGAAGGTGAAGGCGAGATACGGCTGCGGCCTCCGAATCGGGGAGAACGCGCGTCCCTGGCGCTTTTCACAGGAATGGCGATTCTCGAGGAGCAGTTTACCTCGGGATATCTGCGCTTCAACGACGATACGGCCGCGCTCTTGCTGCCTTTTCTTTCGCCGGCGCCGGAGAGTGCGGACTTCATTAAAAAATGGAGCGACACAAGCCGTATCCTGACGGAATTCGATGCCCTGCGTTTGCTCCTGGACTTCAGTCATTTCCTCCCGGCGAATGGTAAGAGCGAGCCGGACAGAAAATTCCCTCCTTTGCTGCACGCTCATTTGCTGGGCAAGAAGCTGGGTGGTTTTGAGGTGTTCTGGGATGCGGCGGGCGCCGAACCGTTGTGGGCCGGGCAGCCAAAGGTGAAAGATGGCGTGTCGTACTTCGATATCTGGACCTCGTTTGCGCCCGCGGGACGCCCGGCAACTGCTCCGGCGGCTGGAGACGCTTCGATTACCGACTTCCGGATTCAGGCATCGGTCGAGCCTCCGACCAGGTTGCAGGCATCGACAGAGATGAATATTCGAATTCGCAGCGGCGGAGAAAGGACGCTGTTGTTTGAGTTGTCGCGCTATCTGAAGATTGATGCGGTCGAGGCGGATGGCGCCCCGGTGGACTTCCTCCAAAACCAGGCGCTCGAAGGAACCCAGCTTCAGCGCAAAGGAAATGATCTGGTGGCGCTGGTGTTTTCCGCCCCGCTCGCGCCCGGGCAGGAATTGAAACTGCGCTTCCACTATGCTGGCGACGTTCTGTCGGAGGCGGGCAACGGATTGCTCTATGTGGGCGAGCGCGGCACCTGGTATCCGAATTTCGGGTTGAGCCCGGCCCAGTTCGACATGGAGTTTCACTATCCGGCGAACTGGACCCTGGTGGCGACCGGAAAACAGATCGTGCGAGCGGCCGGCGAAGCAGCCGAAACGATCCAGGCATCCGCTGGCGAGAAAGTCTCGCGCTGGAACTCGGAGCACCCGATTCCTGTGGCTGGGTTCAACCTCGGCAAGTACGTTCGGGCGGAGGCCAGGGCGGGACAGGTTCTGGTGGAGGCATACGGCACTAAGGGAGTTGAGAAATCATTCCCCAAGGCGCAACCGGACGCGATTGAGCAGCCTCCATTTCCCGGTATTTCTCCGTCCCGATCGATGACGCCGATGGTCGTGACGCCCTCGCCTCCATCGCCGGCTCGCGATGTGCAGGCAGTNNCTGTCGAGCTACGCCTTTCTCAGCCCGCAGGAGCAGACGGATCTCAGTCTTGATCCGGTGGCTCGCGTCATCGACAGCCAGGTTCTGGTCCACGAGACGGCTCACCAGTGGTGGGGCGATCTGGTCCTGTGGAAGAGTTATCGCGATCAGTGGATTTCGGAAGGGTTGGCGAACTATGCGTCGCTCCTCATGCTCGAACAACAGAGCCCTGCCCAATTCCGGCAGGTTCTCGAAAAATACCGCCGCGATCTTCTCAGCAAGAACAAGGATGGAGAGTGGCTGCGCGACGCTGGCCCGGTGACGCTGGGGCAGCGCCTGGAGTCGTCCCACTTTCCCGGGGGATACACGTCGATCAGCTACGAAAGAGGGACGTGGCTGTTTCACATGCTGCGTTCCATGCTTCGCGATGCAACGCTGCGCGAGTCCGCACCGGCAACCCGTTCCCGAAAAGGGTCCAATCCTGACGAGCCGTTCTTTCGCGCACTCCGCAAAATCAGGGAGCGCTATGCCGGGAAGAGCATCAGCACGCAGGAACTGCTGCAAGTTTTCCAGGAGGACCTGCCGCGCCCACTTTGGTACGAGAAACGTCCCAATCTGGACTGGTTTCTGGATGGTTGGATCGAAGGCACGGCGATTCCGGAGTTGGAAGCGCGCGACATTCGTATCTCGGAGAAAGCTGGCGTGACCACGGTTTCGGGTGTGATCGTACAAAAGAACGTGCCTGATGATCTGGTGACGGCGGTTCCCGTCTATGCGACGACGGCGAGTAGCGCACAGGTTTTTCTCGGCGAAGTGCTGGCGGATGGCCGGGAGACTGCGTTTCGACTGGTCGCGCCCAGCGGAGCGCGCAAGGTTCTGCTCGATCCGAAGCTGACGATTCTTACGACGTTGAAGTAGATACCCCGCCATATCCCACCTTAATTTACGAAGATAGAGAGGCAAGTGCAGGCCGCGCCGAGGTTGCGAGGCGGCGAGGCCATGCGATTGCTGGGAGATGAGTTATCCATGAAGTGAATCGGAGATGTATGACTTTTCAGCCCCATGCCATTGCAAACGATCGGCCACGTCGGCGCACCATTTTACTGGTTGAGGACGAGCCTTTTGTGCGCGAGGCGACGTGCGGCATTTTGAAGAGCGCGGGTTTCGAAGTTCTCCCGGCCCAGGATGCGCTAGATGCGATGAAAGTTTACGGAGAGTGCGCCGGGGAAATTGACCTGGTGATGACGGACATGGTGCTTCCGGGTCGCACCGGACAGCAGCTAGGGCAGGATCTGCGGGAGCATTCCCCGGACGTTGTGGTTCTGGTGACATCGGGCTACTTCAACCCCGAATACGAGACGGAAGCCCCCGAGTCGCGCACCTATTTTCTGGCGAAACCTTATTCGAAGCGGACGCTGGTCGAGAAGATTGAAAAGATTCTCGGGGCGAAACCGCTGACGCGGCCAGCATCGCAAGCAGGCTAGCCCAAAATGGAGCAGCGGCCGTGCTCGCCCGTCCAGTTGGCTGGGACCTGCTGCCTGGTATCACCTACGCCTGCGCGATCGCGGTGAAGCTCTCCAGCGCGGCCTGGCGGGCGCGCAACTCTCGCAGTTCCTCTCCGCCGAGCCTTTCGGCGCAGCCTGCTACTGTCCGCATTCCTTGCTCGACGAGTATTCGGCGGAACTCCGGATCGGACGTTGAGGCGGCGATGTCTCCGAGGGCTCGCAGCAATCGCAAGCTGACGGCCACGTCCGTCTTCGAATACATGCGGATCTGCTCCAGGGCCGCCTCCAGCAGGCGCCCGAAGTGGATCGATCCAATGCTGGCGCGAACAATGCCTGGCGGATCGTAGAGCAGATCCTCCGGTGGCTCTCGCGACGCGAAGCGGATCAGGATGCGGCTCAACTGATCGATGCAGTTGATCGCAGTGGTGGGGTCGTTGACCGCGGGCGAGATCGCCTTCAACGCCACGTCGACGATCTGCAGGACGCCAAACTCCACATCCTGCTGCAACGTTCGGGTCGGGCCCAAGTCGAACGCGGCCAGCAGTTCGGCGGTTCCTTCGGGCGGCAGACGGTTTCCCTTGGAGACCATCATCAGCGGAATTCCCTCCGGCACGAAGTGGCCCACTCGCCGCAGAACGCGGATCGTGACGTGATAGTACTTCGCCAAACCGACCAGGCGTCGCGTATCGACGAAGCGGATGTAGCCGGAGGCGTCGCTCAAGATGGCTACTTCGCTTGGGTTGGGTCGCAGCGGTTCCGCATCCTTCACGTGGTGGTCCAGTCGGTGCGGCCAGGGCATAATCTCATCGATCATGGCTTCCGTTTCTTCCGCGATTCGGTCGACGATGTGATTGACACTGATGGCCTGCGAGATGTGGTGAATGAAGAAGAGCAGCAGCCCGACGCAGATCAGCGCCAGCACCATCGCGCCCAGAACGGTCGCGACCGGCGCGAAGGGGTGAGGCAGCGCGCGCGCCGCTGGCAGAGCCGCCATGCAGTACAGGAAAGTGCCGAGGAAGATGCCGAGCGTCCATTGCGTCACGCGGTCGCGGGAGAAGCTGACGATGATGCGCGGCGAGAACTGCATTGATGCCAGGGTGAGCGTCATCAGCAGGATGGCGAACACGATCGACACCACCGTCATAATGGAGGCGGCAATGCCAGCCAGAATGACCTGCGCGACTTGCGGGTCGGCGTGCGAGGGGAATAAGACAGTTGGCACCCAAGCGCTGGTGGCCGGAAACTCCTCTTCCAGCCACGACAGGAATGCGCCTGCGCAACCGAGCGTCAGCGCGATGGTGAGCGGGCGAATCAGGAAGCCGCCGCGCAGGTTATACATAGCGTGGCGAAGCATCAATGTCAGGCTCTTCCGCATGGCTTTATCCGTCCAAGTGTAGTGGGTCAGACCCGCGCGTACAAAGGAAACCGGAGAGACGACGTGCCAAGGTTTCAAAGTTTCAAGGTTTCAGAGTCTGAGGGTCGTCTTTGAAACTCTGAAACCTTGAAACCTGAAGCCTCCATTTATAATCTCAGTTTCCAACTCCAAAGGAGCACGCATGAAACTCGAGGGTCGAGTCGCGCTGGTTACGGGAGCGTCGCAGGGCATCGGCCGTGCCTGCGCGCTGGCGCTGGCGCGCGAGGGCGCGGGCGTTGCGGTGGCTGCACGCAATCCGCAGAAACTGGAGGAACTGGTTGCCGAGATTGCGGCTGCGGGCGGCAAGTCGGCAGCTTTCGTTATGGACGTCTCGGACGAAGAGCAGGTGAAGTCCGGGATCAAGTCGGCGATTGCGCAATTCGGCAAGATCGACATCCTGGTAAACAACGCTGGCATCACGCGCGACCAATTGCTGATGCGCATGAAGCGCGCCGATTGGGACGCGGTGCTGACCACGAATCTGACTTCCGCGTATCTGTGCATCCAGCAGGTCATTGGTTCGATGCTCAAGCAGCGCTGGGGACGAATCATCAACATCACCAGCGTCTTCGGGCAGATGGGGCAAGCGGGACAGGCGAACTACGCGGCGTCGAAAGCGGGGCTGATCGGGCTGACGATGGCGATGGCGCGCGAAGTGGCATCGCGCAATATCACGTGCAACGCGGTCGCTCCGGGATTTATTGAGACCAGCATGACGGCAGTGCTCAGCGAAGAATTCAAGCAGAATGCGGTGAAGTCGATTCCGCTCGGACGAGTGGGCTTGCCGGAAGACGTTGCGAGCGCGGTGTGTTTTTTGGCTTCGGAGGAAGCTTCCTACATCACGGGCCATGTGCTGAACGTGAATGGCGGATTGCTGATGGGGTGAGACACCAGTTGCCAGCTGCCAGTTGCCAGTTGTCAGTTTTCGGCGCGCTTGCTTGGAGCGCGAACGGCGGGGCACTCTGGCCTTGACACTCCGCTGGCAGGGTTGGATGTGGGGGTAGGGGCCCTTCGACTACGTAGCTGCTTCGCTTCGCGAAGCGGCTACTCCGCTCAGGGTGACAGGTTTAATTTCAGGGTGACGGGTTTAATTAAGCATCTAGTGGGCGTCGCGGACTACCAGAATCATCCCTGGCCGCAACGCTGCGATATTGCGGTTGTCGTGCTTCAGGGCTTGAACTGTGGTGTTGTACGAGGTGGCGATGGAATAGAGAGTTTCGCCGGGCTTGACCTTGTGATGGAGAACGGTGCTGGGCGTTGACTTTGCGGTCTGGGTTCCGGCGTGATGTTTTGCTCCGGCGGAATGTCTGCTTGCTACCTGGGTTTCGCCCGCTCCGCGAGTCACGGGAAGGTGGAGATACAAGACCTTTCTTCCGGCCAGGCTGCTGCCTTTCAGGTGGTTCCATCCGCGAACCATTTTGGCGGAGACTCCGAAGTTCTCGGCTACCGACTCGACCGTGTCTCCTTTGCGCACTTTGTAGCGGGTGGTGACATGGGCGTAGGTGCTGGTGTCGGCCTGTTTGCCGGGAGCGATCGGGATGATCAGACGGGTTTCGGGCGCGAGCGCGCCGTTGTTTGGTGCGTCGTCCAGGTCGTTGGCTTCGGCGATCGCGTTTGCAGTTGTGTGATAGGTGCGCGCGATCGAGGCCAGGGTTTCTCCGGCTTGCGCTTTGTGATAACGCCACCAGACGCGTTTGTCGGCGGGAATCGAGGCGACCGCGGTCTGGAACTTGTCGGCAGTGCCGGCGGGCAGGTGCAGTTCGAACTCATGATCTTTGGGAGTGGTCATCCGAAGCAGGCTGGGGTTCAGGTCCGACAGCTCTTCGGCGGCGGCATCGACGCACTCGGCGGCTAGCCTCAGATCGATGGGATAGTCGATCTTTACCGTGTCATAGGGAACGGGTTTTTCCTTCACCACCGAATCCAGTCCGTATTGCGCGGGATTCTTGGCCATGATGGTAACGGCGACGATGATGGGGACGTAGTTGCGGGTCTCCTTGGGCAGCACGTTGCGGCGGTAGAGTTCCCAGAAATCGGCGTATCCGGTGCGCTTGACGGCGCTCTGGACGGTGCCGGGGCCGGAGTTGTAGGCGGCCATGGCGAGGTACCAGTCTCCAAATTCGTTGTAGAGGTCTTTGAGATGCCGAGCGGCGGCGCGGGTGGCTTTTTCGGGATCCTGGCGGTCATCGACCCACCAGCTGCGTTCGAGCCCGTAACCTTGGGCGCGGCTGCCCATGAACTGCCACANNCGGCTGGAGAAGTAGTTGATGTAGCCGGCGACCTGGTCGGTCATGGCCAGCGGCAGATCGGACTGGGTGAATTTGATCTCGGCTTCAGCTTTGGCCTTGATGTTCTGATCGACCGGGATGGTGGCCTCGTTGGCTTCGTCGATGGGCGCGGGTTCAGACTTCTGCTCGGCAAAGCCGTCGCCCTGCTGCAGGGCGGCCAGTTCAAGGCTGTTGATGCCGTCGAGGATGCGGTCGAGTTCGCGCTCCAGGCGGTCGTCGGAACTGGAGCGGAGGTCGAATCCGCTGCCCAGCAGCTGGTTGAAGGCGGAGTCGAAATTCTGTTTCGCGGCTTCGAG
>PMBA01000195.1:11904-12839 GCA_003152795.1 Acidobacteriaceae bacterium
GGAGCCTGGGCCTGAGCGGGAGGCATGAAAGTAGATTTCTGGGCGCTCTGGCAAGCGAGGGTCGCGGCCAGGGTGGCGGCCAATACGGCGGAGAGAACGATCGCCAGATACGGGTGTGAAGAAGATCTCATATTTTGAGAAACTTACCGCAACCGCCCCCGGGCGCAAGCCAGCGTCTCTGATTAGATGGTACTATCGCAAAATTCGTTGGGTCAACGCTCCAGAAGACCCTGAAACCCGTTACTTTGGGGACGGCTGGCGATGTTACTCCATGCTAGCAGGCGATGGCAACGAGTCTTTCGCGGGGCCGGATTCATCGAAACCATATATGAAAGCCATACAGATCAAGCAAACCGGCGGTCCGGAAGTGATGGAACTGGTCGATTTACCGGTTCCGCAGCCGAAAGCGAACGAAGCCGTGGTGAAGATCGCCGCGGCCGGCATCAACTTTATTGACGTCTATAACCGCGAAGGCCGTTACAAGGCGGCGCTGCCGCTGGTGCTGGGGCAGGAAGCGGCGGGCGTGGTTTCGGCGGTGGGTTCCGATGTCCGGGAGGTGGCGGTCGGGGATCGCGTGGCTTACACCATGGCGCTGGGGAGCTATGCCGAGTACGCCGCGGTGGCGGCGGACCGGTTGGTGAAGATTCCGGCGGGCGTGGGAGAGCGCGAGGCTGCGGCCGCCATGCTACAGGGCATGACGGCGCACTACCTTTCTCATGACACGTATCCGCTGAAGAAGGGCGAGACGGCGCTGGTTCATGCCGCTGCCGGTGGCGTCGGGTTGCTGCTGGTGCAGATGGCGCACAACCTTGGGGTGCGGGTGATTGCGACGGTATCGACCGAAGAAAAAGCCAAGCTGGCGCGGGCGGCGGGAGCGGACGAAGTCATTCTCTACACGCAGGCGGATTTTGAGGTGGAGACGAAACGGCTGACCG
>PMBA01000195.1:12956-21427 GCA_003152795.1 Acidobacteriaceae bacterium
TTTGGCATGATTCGCGACGGGAAGCTCAAGTTGCGGATCGAGCACCTGTATCCGCTGGCCGAAGTACAGCAGGCGCACCGCGACCTGGAAGGACGGAAGACGACGGGGAAGCTGCTGCTGCTGCCGTGAGTTTCTGCCGGACTTCGTCCGGCTGGGCGGGTGAGGGCACCCGCCCCTACGCGAGTGGTTTCTTGCGGGAGTAATTTTTCAGGTAGACGGGCAGCTCCTGGGTGCAGCGGTCATCGGGGATGGGCGCGCCTGAATTCATCTCCAGCGGAATCACTCCTGCCCAGGTCGGGAACGCATAATCCTCTTCGTCGTCCACCGGCGGCCCGACGCGCACTTTCGCGGAAAACTCATTGATCGGAAGGCGCAGGACCGACGTTGCCTTGAGCTCTTTTTCGTTGGGCGGGCGCGAGTCGTCCCAGCGATTGGGGAGGATGTGCTCGCTCAGCGCGCGGAGGGCGGCGAGTTTTTCTGCCGGATCGTCCACCAGCATTGCCGTGCCCAGGATTATGACCGAGCGGTAATTCATCGAGTGATTGAAGACGGAGCGGGCGAGGACCAATCCATCGAGCAGCGTGACCGTGATGCAGACCGGAACGCCCTGGTCGAGGTTGCGCAACATGCGGCTGGCGGCCGAGCCGTGAATGTAGAGCACGTCTCCGTCGCGGCCGTAGGAAGTGGGGATGACGAAGGGCTGTCCGCTGGCGACGAAGCCGACGTGGCAGAGGAAGGCTTCGTCGAGGATCTGGTTGACGGCGTCGCGGTCGTACACCGCGCGCTGCGGTTCGCGCACTACGCGCGTGCGGGGAGTGGGATTATCGGGCATGGAGACGACTTCCTAGGCAGGCGCCAAGAGTGGTGACGGAGAATTCTAGCAGGCCGCCGCCAGTCCGATAGTTATTCCTAGCGCAACGGAATTGCCTCGCCGTTTTCGACCTTGAGACTTATCGAGTCAGCGCGTTCGGCTGCCGCCGTTTCTCGTATGACAACCACATGGCCGCTTGCCTCTAGTGTCCGGTGCGCCGCATCGTAGACGACATTGTCTGCAAGGAGCGAGAAGAGGTTGTACGCCACGAAGACTTGAGGTGCCAGAAGCTTCTGGCTCGTGTAGGCGTAACTGCCATTGACTGCTGTCCTGTTGCCGTAGTGCACGTAAAGCTCGAAAGGAACGCCGTCTGCGGAAGGAACAGGGAAAGACTCTTCCCGCGCACAGAATAGGCGTACCGCCCCATCTAATTCATCCTGGGTAGGTGGGGTACCTGAGCTATTGGAAACTGTGACGTCGCAACTCCCTGCAACAAGCAAGGTCGCGTTGAACGTAATTCGCATCGGCGACGTAACTCGAAAGGCCGGTCGGTGGAAGAGATGGAAGTGTGGGCTCTGCACCGTCATGGAATAGACCCCTAGGTCGAGATCTGCTTCGTAGACGCCCTCGGCATTAGTAGTCACTGCCTTAGTCATCTGATCACTGTGGAACGAGACTTTGGCTTCGGGGATTACACCCTCGTTAAAATCAGTGACGGTTCCTTGCACATGGAAGGTTTGAGACTGGGCAGCGGATCTTGGGGCTCCCAACGCCGCATAGCAGAACAGCAAGACAACGAGCCGCGTTGTGATCGAGAATCTCATGGGACTCCACCGACGGGGTTTCGGCCTCAAGTGAATTCTGCGTGCGCGCAGCTACAGCAGGCCGCCGGTCTTTATCGCCAGGATGTTGAGCGCCATCTCCAGTTTGGTTATGGCTTCGCCGAGTTCGGGATGGTTTCCGACCTTCGGCTGCAGATCCTTCAGAATCTTGTGAGCACTGGCAACATGCTCGGCGGCTTGGGCTGGAGTTTGCTCGGGCTTGGGTTTGCTCGGTGTTGGCATGGTCTTGCCTCCTTAGCCTAGATATCAATTCTATACAGGATGGCTTCGGTACGAGATTTTACAGAAGCCGACAGGGCAAAACGGCCATACGCTAGTAAAGGTGAAACATCACTTCGACCATGATTGTGACTGCCACGGGCTGGCCGTCTCTTCTCGCCGGGTCAAATTTCCAGGTGCTTACGGCTGCGATGGCCTTTTCATCCAGGCCCAAGCCGAGCGGTCTAACGATTTGCAGGTCCCTGGGCGCTCCGGAAGAATCGACAATCAGGCTTACGACAGTCGTACCCTGGTACCTCGCCTTTCGCGCTTCCTCGGAAAATTCCGGCTCAGGACTGAAGTGGACGTGAGGTGCTGAAACACCGCCGCCGGGCTTGATGGCAAGAAGGGTGTCCTTCTTCGGCTGGGGCGGGGTTTGCGGTCTGCCTTCTCGCTTGGCGAGGTAGTCGTGCCAGTAACTGGGAACGATGTCCGACATAAACTCCGATGGGGACAGAAAGACGGCGTGGATCGCCGCTTCGATGTCCTTTTGGCTGGGCGTGTCGTTGGGGAGTTCGATCTCGATCTCAACCTTGAGGCGGCGCAGCGCTTTTTCCAGGTCTTTTTGCAACTTGTCACGGCCATTTTCGACGGTCGACAACTGGTCCTGCAGGTTGCTTTGGGCGTCGAAGGTCCGGTGAATTCGACGGCCTTTCATCACCAGCCACGCGCCGCGCAGATGGACATCCTCCACTTCGATTTGCCCATCAAGAGTCCAGAGACCGACCGGAGCGTCCCCTTGCAGGGTGCCGTCTGAGTGGAACTTAAGATGTTCGCCGGAGTAGAAATGACGGAGCGTCAGAACTTTCTCCAGGTAGTCGAACTTGACCTGCTTCTCAAGGTCACCAGCCCATGCGGGCCGCATCGACAATAGTGTTACCACGAGCAGCGCGGCCGTGACTTTCCATCTTGAGAAGAACGAATGGTGAGGACTCTTGGAAGTATTCTCGCGGGTGTACACGTGCACCTCCCAGGCTTCGGAAGTGATCTTACGGCAACTGCAGTTTTGGAGACCAGGAATTATCTCAGAGAGTGCCCGTGCTGGTGGCAACGCCGAGCTGCGCTCGGCTGGACGGGGCCCTTTGGCTCCGCTCAGGGCAGGCTCCGCCCCGTCACCACACGATCACTTCCTCCGGCTCTTTCCGATCGGCTTGGGCTGTTCTTCGACAACGGCGAACTGGATCTTTTTCTCGACCGGATCAATGCGGTCAACCAGCACGCGTATGCGGTCACCCAGGCTATAGGTCTTGCGTGAGCGCTGGCCGATGATCTGGCGCGTGTCTTCGTGGTAGGTGTAGCGGTCATTCCTATCGCCGCTGTCGAGCGTGTTGAGGGGCACCAGGCCCTCGACGAAGAGGTCGGTTAGTTCCACGAAGAAGCCGAACTTGGTCACGCTGATGATGAGGCCGTCGAAGTCTTCTCCGATGTGNNCTTGGCTGGATTCGTCGGCAATGCTGTGGAGTTCTTCAAGCGCGATGGGACCGCCGAGAGGTTCGAGCGCGTGCTGATGGGCGTCGCGGTCGCGGCGCTTGGACCAGGGCGACGGCGGCGGGCCCTCCTGGCCTTCTTTCTTGTGCGAGCGAAAAGCAGGTCCTTCCCCTTCGGCTTGCTCAGGGTCAGGATGACAAATATTTGAGTGATGATCAATGTGTGGGGATTGCGAGGTTCCTACCGGGACTTCTCCGTCCATCTTTTCGGCTGAGCCGCGCAGAACTTGTTTCAGGATGCGGTGCACGATCAGGTCGGGATAGCGGCGAATGGGCGAAGTGAAATGGGTGTAGGTGGTGGCGGCTAAGGCGAAGTGTCCGCGATTTTCTTCGGNNTTCTGATACATGCGCGGGGTGATGTGAACTTCTTTGGGCACTTCGATTTCGCGGACGCGCTTGCCGGTGCCGCGGGCGTCGCGGCGATCGGCTTTCAGTTGCACGCGCTGAATGGGTAACGCACCCACTCCCAGCGAGTATCCAAAAGTGGCGGCGATCACTTCGAAGTCATAGACGCGCTTGGCGTCGGGCTTTTCGTGGATGCGGTAGAGCGAGGCGATGCGTTTATTTTCCAGATAGTGCGCGACGCACTCGTTCGCCGAGAGCATGAATTCTTCGATGAGGCGATGGGCAACGTTGCGCTCCGATCTGGTGATGCTCTTCATCATGCCGAATTCGTCAAACTCGATGACCGCTTCGGGAAGATCGAAATCGATCGATCCCCGGCGTTTGCGCTTGCGGTTCAGGATCAGGGCCAGATCGCGCATGCGTTCGAAGTGCTCGACCTGCGCAGCATATTGCTGGCGCGCAGCGGCGTCGCCTTCGATGACGGCATTTACGGCGGTGTAGGTCATTCTCTCAGCGGAACAAATCACGCCTTCGTCGATTTCGTAAGCGGCGATTTCGCCTTGATGGTCGATCTCCATGGTGCAGGAAAGCACCAGGCGGTCGACTTGCGGGCGCAGGCTGCAAATGTCAGTCGAGAGTTCCAGTGGCAGCATGGGAACGGCGCGGTCGGGGAAATAGACGCTGGTGCCGCGCAGGCGGGCTTCCTGATCGAGCGGCGAGTTGGGGGTTACATATTGGGCGACGTCGGCGATGTGGACCTGCAGTTCGTAGTTGCCGTTTTCGAGTTGCCGGACGTGGATGGCGTCGTCGAAATCGCGCGCGGTTTCGCCGTCGATGGTGACGATGGGAAGCTCGCGGTAGTCGCGGCGATGACGCAGCAGGCCGGCGGGAATTTCCGCTGCGATGGCTTGCGCTTCTTCGATCACCTCGGGGGGGAAGCGGTGAGGGATGTGGAACTTCCGGATCATGATCTCGACGTCGACTCCGAAGTCGCTTTCTTCGCCGAGAATTTCGATGACGCGGCCCCGCGGCTGCTGTGTGGCGCTGGGCCAGTCGGTGATTTCTACATCGACTACTACGCCTTCCAGATCCTGCCAGTCGGTGTGGACCGCGGCTTCGTCTCCGATGACTCGGTCCCGGGATTTCTTCTTTTGCGGCNNCTGCGGGATCTCCATGCCCGGCGGGATGACGATTTCCTGATTCACTTTTTCGTCGATGGGCTTGACGAAGTTGTGGCGGTGTCCGTAGTGGAAGATGCCGACGACAGTGGGATGGGCGCGCGACAGGGAGCGGATGATGCGGCCTTCGGCGCGGCCATCGGGGCGAACGGCGGAGACTTCGACCAACACCCGGTCGCCGTGCATGGAGGACGCGGTAGCGTGGGGAGGAATGAAGACATCGCCGGCCAGGCGGGCCTTCAGACTGGGATCGAGCGAAGTGACTTCGGGAATCACGAAGCCGAAGCCGTCGCGATGCATGGTCAGGCGGCCAACCAGCATATTTCGTCCCTTGGTGGCCTGCGGAATGGCGTAGCGCTCGGAGTCGACTTGCAGCAACTCGCCTTTCCCGACGAGTGCGTGGAGGCGGTCAGTCAGTTCCCGGCGGGCTTCGCCTTTCACGCCGAGTTCGCGCAAGAGCTGCTTATGGCTCGCCGTTTTCTTGGGCTGGCGGGCGATGTGGCGAAGGATGGCGGAATCGGAAAGCATCAGTTCTCAGTTCCCGGTTCTCAGTTCTCAGTCTTTGGCTCAGTCGCTGAGAACTGAGAACCGGGAACTGAGAACTAAAATCATCGCAAATATTTTTCTTCCAGTATTCGCCGATGATGCAGTTCGTGGCCGGCGATGATGAATGCGAGGGCGCGCACCGTCACCTCGTTGTTCGCGGCCACGCCGCGGCGAGTCCATGCGGCCTCGTCCAGATCGCGAAACAGGGAGACGGTGGCTCGTCGGACGGCGATATAGTCCTCGATCAAGTCCGCCAACGGTGTGCGCGCGAACGGGCCATTGCGGACGTAGTCGTCCTGCTCGAAACCTTCAATGGGAGTCTGGTCGCCGCGCGAGATGCGGAGCGCGCGGTAGCTCATGATGCGTTCGGTGTCGTTGATGTGGCCAAGAACTTCCTTCAGGCTCCACTTGTCGGGGGCGTAGCGAAGATCGCCGTCGGCCTCGGAGCGTCCGGAGAGCAGGAGAAGCATCTGGCGGCGCTGGTCTTCCAGGGCGGCCAGCGCAGCGAGAACGTCGTTGCCGGGTACGAGGGAGATGTAGCGGTCGTAGTAAGGAGCGAATTCTCCGGGCTGGGGCCGGAGCATGGCGGCGGAAGTGGTCGGAATTGAAGGCATGATTCCTCGTCAGAGGTGGCACACCGTTTGGCTATGTCCCACGGCTCCATAGTATCGGATAGATAGTATCGGATAGAAGGATCGGGGCAGAAGTGTCGCGATAGAAGAATTACCGCTGGGGGGCAGGCCTTACATATTTGGTCGCGGGGATGGGCGAGCGGTTTCGCGGGGGAACCACGAGGGGAACTATGAAAATCGGTAAGAAAGCTGGATTTCCACAGGGCAGGGGGTTTACTGAGGAGTACAATTCAGTTTGGCCCGCAAAATGCGGCGATGATTCAGAATCCCTTAATAAAAGGAAAGGATTTCGACGACAATGTGGAAGCCCACGAATCAACCTGCGACACCTGGCCGNNACCACTTCGGACCAAGCCACGATTGGCAAGTCGCTGGTGATTAAAGGGGAAGTGACTGGTTCGGAGTCTTTATATATTGACGGGCGGGTGGAGGGATCGATCAACCTCTCCGGCAATCGCGTCACTATCGGCCGCAATGGCGTGGTCGCAGCCAACATCAGCGCGCGGGAAATCGTGGTGCTCGGCAAAGTTCGGGGCAACCTGACCGCCAGCGATCGGGTGGACATCCGCAGCGACGGTTCGCTGACCGGTGACGTGGTGGCGGCGCGCATCTCGATTGAAGACGGCGCCTTCTTCAANNAAGGGCGGCATCGACATCCGTAAAGCGGGCGCAGGGTCAAAGACAGATTCGAAGCCGGAAGAAATCGGCAAGAGTGTGGCGGCGTCGGCGTCGGAACCGGCGATTGCGGCACGAGCCTAAGAACGCTGTTGGCTGTTCGTCGTTCGCTATTCGCTTCTTTCATAGCGGCGCAAAGCAGGATCGTGAAACGGGTCCAATCGGGCCCGTTTTCTTTNNCGAAGAGCGAAGAGCGAACAGCGAACGACATCTTACGGCTGTTTTCCCGTCGCCATCGTTTCGGCGGCTTGGGCCTCGGCGAGGCTGGGGAGAGTAGCGGATCTCTTCCGCCGCAGATCCGCCGGCAACTCCGAACGCAACAACCAGAGTCCTGCGGCGACGGCTGCGGCCCAGGTTAAGGAGCCGAGCGCGAGCGCGAGGAGATCCGCGCGGCGGCTGCCATCGAGCGCGATGGAACGCATGACTTCATAACTCAATCCGCCGGAAACGGCGCCCACCAGCGCCGCCTTGCCTAATTCCTTCCAGTTCAAGCCGGCCAGCGGCACCATGCCGCGCATATTCAGGAGCAGGGCGATGGCGATGGCGTTGGCGGCGATGCCGACGTCAGAGGCGAGGGCCAGCCCGGTGACCGAGAGCGTCCGAAACAAAAGCGCATATACGGGCAGGGAGGCGAGAGTGATGAGGCTGGTGGCGATCATGGGAGTGAGGGTATTGCCGGAGGCGTAAAAGGCGCGGGCATACAGCGCCTGGCTGGACCACAGGGCCAGGGAGAGCGAAAACCAGAAAAAGTAGAGAGCGGTGGATTCGGAATCGGCAAAGGTGAAGTGGCCGCGGCGATAGACGAGATCGATGAGCGGGACGGCAATGGCCATCATCCATCCGGTCATCAGCAGGGAAGCGGCGGTGATGCGATAGACGGAACCATTCACGATGGCGGCGAATTCCGCGAACTTTTTTTCTCCAAACAAGCGCGAGAAAAACGGGAGCGAGGCCTGGCCGACCGCCTGTCCGAGAATGGCGATGGGAACGGCGAAGAGCCGCTTGGCATAGTTGAGGCGCGCGATGTCGCCGATGCCGCTGGAGGCAAAGTAGCGGAGGATCCAGTCGTCGGCGGTGACCAGAGAGACGCCCAGCATCAGGGGGATGGAGAGCCGCACCCACTCGCGGAATGCGGGATTCTTTACGTCGAATGAAGGGTGGTATCCGGTGCCGATTTTGGCGGCTCCCAGCGCGTTGATCAGAAATGGCCCGGCAATGCTGCCGGCAAGCGCGCCGACAGCGAGGGAGGCGATTCCCATGCGGTGTCCCGCGACAACTCCACCGCCGATGATGAACACGTTGTAGATCAGCGGCCCGAATGCCGGCAGCAGGAACAGGCGGTGCGAGAGCAAGACCGCCGAAACGACTCCGCCAACATAAAAGAAAATCTGCGCCGGCAGCAGGATGCGGGTGAGATGAACGCAGAGTTGCAGTTGCTGCGGCGTGAAACCGTGGAACATCCAGCCGGCGAACTGCGGCGTGAAGATCTCGGCGATGATCGTGCCGGCGACCAGGACGGTGGTCATGACGGTAATGATGATCGAGAACGTTTTCTGCGCATCCTGCTCGCGCTTTTCCGCCAGAAACCGGGTATAGATGGAGATGAATGTGATGGAAGCGGTGCCGCCGGCAACGATGTAGTTGAGCCAGTCGGGCAGGGTGAAGGCGGCGACGTAGGCATCGGTCTGCTGTCCGGC
>PMBA01000127.1 GCA_003152795.1 Acidobacteriaceae bacterium
CGCGAGGTCAGAATGCCCTTGGCGACCTCCATGCCGTGGATGTCTTCGGGCGTGGTTTCGGCACGCACAAGAATGACATGGACATTTTTTTCGGGTCCGGCTTTTTCGACCGCTTCGTCGGCGGAAAAAACAATCTGTCCAACCGCCGCTCCCGGAGACGCAGGCAGGCCCTTCGCGAGCACTTCGACCTTGCTTCCCTTTTCGTCGAGGCGTGGAACCAGAAAGTCATACAACTGATTGGGATCGACGCGGAAGATGGCTTCTTCCTTCGTGATCAGTCCTTCGTCCACCATCTGCAAAGCCACGCGAACCGCGGCCAGTCCGGTGCGCTTGCCGTTGCGGGTTTGCAGCATGTAGAGCTTGCGGTCCTGAATGGTGAACTCGAAGTCCTGCATGTCTTTGTAATGTTTTTCCAGGCGCGTGGTGATGTCGCGGAGCTGGTTATAGACATCAGGCATGATCTTCTCCAGTTCGAGGATTGGAACCGGTGTACGGACGCCCGACACAACGTCTTCGCCTTGCGCGTTGAGCAGGAATTCTCCATAGAATTCTTTAGTTCCGTTGGCCGGATTGCGGGTGAATCCGACGCCGGTGCCGCTGGTTTCGCCGAGGTTGCCGAAGACCATGGCCTGNNGCGGTGCCGAGCATGTCGTCGATGTTGTTGATGCGGCGATAGTGCTTGGCGCGATCGTTCTGCCAGGAGCGGAAGACGGCATCGCGCGACATGACCAGTTGTTCGTTCGCATCCTGCGGGAAGTCGCGTTTGGCGTGCTTCTTGACGGCCTTCTTGTACTCCGCGATGACTTCCTGCAGCGCCTTGGCGTCGAGGCCGGTGTCGAATTTCGTTTTCTTCTGTTTCTTCTTGGCGTCGAAAATTTCTTCAAATACCGCTTTCTCGATATCGAGCACGACGCTGCCGAACATCTGAATCAGGCGGCGATAGGAGTCATAGGCAAAGCGCGGATTGCCGGTGCGGCGGGCCAGGGCCTCGACACTTTGATCGTTCAGGCCGAGGTTGAGGATCGTGTCCATNNTGCCAGGCATGGAGAACTTCGCGCCGGAACGCACGCTTACGAGCAGCGGGTTCTCGCCTTTGCCGAGTTTCTGGCCCTGAAGAGTCTCGAGCTTGGCCAGGGCTTCTTCCATCTGGCGGTCGACGTCTTTCGAGACCGCGTTGTGGCGCATGTACTCGCGACAGGCCTCGGTCTGGATGGTGAAGCCGGGAGGCACGGGGAGGCCGGCGTTGGTCATCTCGGCGAGGCCCGCGCCTTTGCCTCCGAGAACGTCTTTCATCTTGCCGTTGCCATCGGCCTTGCCGCCGCCGAAGAAGTACACATATTTTGTGGCCGCGGATTTCGATCCCACGGGCTTTGCTTCGATGATTTCGGTATCGGGGAGAGTGGTTGTAGCCATAGATTAAGTCCTCTTCTATTTCGTAGATTCCTTGCCTTCGGTCACGATCTCGGAAAAATCGGCAATCGTGGAGAATTCTTTAACCACCGTCTGCAACAGAGCCAGGCGATTGGAGCGGAGATTTTCATCGTCAACCATCACCATGACCTTGTCGAAGAATTTGTCAATGGCGGGGCGGAGCTTCGCGATCTCGAGCAACGCGGCTTCATAATCACGGGCCGCACGCAGTCTCTCGACGGTTACGACGCTCTGCGGGATCAGGGCGGCCAGCTGCTTTTCGGACTCTTCCTGCAAGCTTGATGGATCGACGCGCGGTGCAATAACTGTTGTTTTTTCAGCGGCTTGACGCAGAATATTCTTCATACGCTTGAAGGCGCTGGAAATGGATTCGAAATCGGCGGAGCCGCGCACTTTGCTGACGGCCTCGGCGCGGGCGGCAGCATCTACCACGTCGTCGGAGTCTACCGCGAGGACGGCACTGACGACGTCATAGGCAAAGCCACGCGCATCCTTCAGGTAAAATTCGAGGCGCTCGCGGAAAAAGCTGCGCGCTGAATCGGCGTAGGCAGGGTTGGAGAATTTCTTCTCCGCCTCGGAGCCCTTGTAGCGGACGCGTGCGTCGGCCATGATTTCGGAAAGACGGAAGGGGAGTTTATGTTCGGCGATCGTCTTGACGATGCCGTTGGCCTGGCGGCGCAGCGCGAAAGGATCCTTCGATCCGCTGGGAATGAGACCCAGCGCAAACATTCCGGCAATCGAGTCGGCCTTATCGGCAATGGAGAGAACCGCGCCCTCGACCGTTGCGGGAGCGCCGTCTTCCATGGACTCGGGCTTGTAGTGATCGTAGATGGCCCGCGAAACTTCCCGTTGCACGTCGGGCTTCAAGTCTTCATCGAGTTGCTGCACGCGGGCGTAAAGACCGCCGACAATTCCCTGCAGTTCGGTGAATTCCTTGACGAGTTCCGTGGTCAGATCGGTTTTCGAAAGCAGCGCCGCTTTGTGGACAACACCGGGGCGAACCGGCATGCCATGCTGTCGAACCGTTTCGGCAAGCCAACTGGCCATGTGCTGCACGCGCATCGTCTTGTCGTAGTAGCTGCCAAGGTCCTTCTGGAAGGTGACGTTGCGCAACAGCTCGACGCGCTGGCGGAGAGTTTGCTTTTGGTCGGTCTGCCAGAAGAATCGGGCATCGTTGAAACGGGCGCGTAAAACGCGTTCGTTGCCATGGAGGATCAATCCATCCGAATCGGCCGCGGTGTTGAGCACCGCCAGGAAGTGGGGCAGCAATTTCCCGTTCGCATCTTCGATGGCGAAATACTTCTGGTGGTCGCGCATTACCGTGACCAGCACTTCTTCGGGCAAGTCGAGAAACTCGGGATCGAAACCGCCGAGGATCGCGGAAGGAAACTCCGTCAGGTTGACGACGGTGGCAACGAGCGGCTTGTCTTCGCGCCAGCGCGCGCCAGGAATGGTGCGCGTGGCAGCGTCGAGCGCTTTGCGGATCGCCTGCTCGCGCTCGGCTGCGCCGAGGACCCTAGCACCCCGCAGCGCTTCGACGTAGGCGCTGGGCTTGGAGACGGCAACGGCCTCGGGCCCGATAATGCGGTGTCCGCGGGAAGTCTTGCCGGCGGAGATGCCGAACAATTCCAGCGGGACGACCTGCTCATCGAGCATCGCCACCAGCCAGCGCACCGGACGAACGAAGAGTTCCCCGCGCTTGCGCCAGTACATATTCTTCGGCCAGTAGAGCGTGGAAATTTCTTTGGGAAGAGTCTCGGCGAGGATCTCGGCGGCGGTGCGGCCTTTGCGCGTGACCGTAGCCGCCAGGTATTCACCCTTGGGAGTACTGACTTTCTCGAGCTTGCCGACGTCCACGCCGACCTTTTTGGCAAAGGCGTGCGCCGCCGCCGTCGGCTGCCCGTCCTTATATGCGATCTGCGCGGACGGGCCGGTCACCTGTTCGGTGAGATCGGGCTGAGAAGCAGGAATGCCGGAAGCGAGAACGGCCAAGCGGCGCGGCGTGTCGAGATGCGAAATCGATCCGGCGGGTTCGAGCCGCTCGCGCTGCAACAGCGTATTCACGCGTTCGCGGAGCTCGCGGGAGGCGGCATCAATCATCCTCGCCGGGATTTCTTCGCATCCGATTTCAAGTAGAAAGTCAGGCATCAGTCAATCAGTCTATGGTCTCAGAATTACCAACGCGTGAATGTGAGCTCCGTCACTGACGAAATGTGTCAATCGGCACAAAACTCGGGCACAGGGGGCACAGAGGAACTCACTTTCATCCCACCGGAGCCAGCTTGTCTTTCTTTTCCTTACCTCCAGACCTTGCCGCCCGGTCATTGCCTTCCGTTTTTTTTTCAGCCGGGTGCTGCTGGTCCATCCAAGCCTTGGCGATCCCCACGGCTAAGGTCCGCACACGCGCAATGACGCCGACGCGTTCGGTCACTGAAATCGCTCCCCGGGCATCGAGGATATTGAAATAGTGCGAGCACTTCAGGCATAGGTCATAAGCGCCCAGGAGAGGAAACCTCGACTTCTCGCGGACAACTTCAATGCCATCGTTTTCGCTCTTGTCCTTTTCCTTGCTCAAAACAGCATAGCGCTCAATCAGTTTCTTGCATTCCGCCTCGCACAGTTCGAAATGTTTCCAGGCGCTCGCCACATCCGCGAACTCGAAGTTGTAGACCGAGAACTGCTGCTCGTCGGCCAGGCGCACGTCGCCATACTTCACTTCCCTGCCCGTCTCCGGGTCGCGCGCCCACACGATGTCGTAGATCGAATCCACGTCTTGCAGGAAAGCACACAGCCGCTCCAGACCGTAGGTGAGTTCGGCGGAGATGGGATCGAGGTCGACGCCTCCACACTGCTGGAAGTAGGTGAACTGTGTGACCTCAAGACCATCGAGCATGACCTGCCAGCCGATGCCCCAAGCGCCGAGCGTAGGAGACTCCCAGTTATCTTCTTCGAACTTNNTCGAACTTGATGTCGTGCTGGCGCAGATCAATGCCGATCGCGCCGAGCGATTCGAGGTAGAGCTCCTGCACGTTCTCCGGCGGCGGCTTCAGGATCACCTGCAACTGCAAATGCTTGAACAAGCGGTTGGGATTCTCGCCATAGCGCCCATCGGCCGGACGCCGCGAAGGCTGGACGTAAGCAACCTTGTATGGATTCGGCCCCAGCACGCGCAGGAACGTCTCCGGCGCCATGGTCCCCGCGCCGACTTCAACGTCGTAGGGTTGCTGGACGACGGCTCCACGCTCAGCGTAGAAGGCTTGCAGCTTCAGGATGAGTTCCTGAAAGGTCAGCGAATTGGATTTGGATGAAGTCAATTGAGCTTTTAACTGCTACACGACCGCGAACTTCCAGCCACGAGCTGCAGCAAACGAAACCAAGGATCGCTCGAGCTCGCGGCTCGTAGCTCGCAGCTAGATCTTCTCCAGCATTCCCGCCGTCACCAACTTCTTCTCGATGTGCCGCTCCAGAATCTGAAGAAGAAACTTGCGCAAATCCGCACATACCGCTTTCGGCCATTCAATTTCCGCAAACTCGGAAACACGTGACCGCAGCATCTGCTCCGCAATCCTTCTCGATTCCGGCGAGAGTTCCGACGACGCCACGCGCTTGTCGTCCAAGCACATCAAGCCATCGGCGAGCGCGTGGTAGAACGCCCGATGGCCGTCGAGCACGCGTCCGCAGACCACGCACTCCGAAAACTCCGGCAGAAATCCCATGAGCCGCGTCATCCACAGCTCAAAGTACGTGAGCGGCATCCACAACACCGGGCCGCGCAGTTGCTGCAAAACCGCCAAGCTCAGACGAAACACTGCGTCGCTCGCCTCACGGTCGGGCATCAACTCGTCGAGCAACTCGGCAACATGCGCCAACGCCGCGGCCCGCGGATAACTCACCTCGGTGGCCATCGGAGACTCGATCACTTCGCAGGAGTCGAGCCGCGCCAGTTCCTGGCGCTCGCGGTCGTCGTAAAACGCCCGCACATAGGTGAGCGGCTCAAGAGCGCCTCCGAAGCGGCGTCTGGACTTCATGGCCGCGCGCGCCACGCCTTTCACCTTGCCNNAGCGCCATGGAAGGTCAACAGGTTAAGGAATGATTGTAATGGAAGCAGCCGTCAGCCGTCAGCTTTCAGCTTTCAGCTCTCAGTGAGAACCAATCGCTCCCGGTAACAGACTGGTTTTACCGACGGCTGATAGCTGACGGCTGAAAGCTGCCCTACCGTCCGAAGTACTTCGCATTTCGCTCGGTGTACTCTTTCCACTTTTCCGGGAGGTCGTCGAGGGCGAAGATGGCCGAGACCGGGCATACCGGGACGCAGGCGCCGCAGTCGATNNTTCTTGGGATGAATGCAATCCACCGGGCAGGAGTCAACGCAGGCGGTGTCTTTGGTTCCGATGCAGGGCTCGGCAATCACGTAGGCCATAGAATGTCATGCTCCTTTTGGGCGCAGGGAGTGTAATTGAACTCACGATTCTAGCAAGAACGCAGCTATCGGTACAGGCAGCCCCAATCAGCGGCAGCGTTCCGAGGTTGAAAGGCGCTTGCGCGGCCTCCAATTTACGGGCAGGCAACGAGCCGCGCGCTCGGCTCACCCCTCCGCGACTTGTGCGCTGGCTTCGACCGGTTCCACCTGTGGCACGGGGCTGGCGGGAATCCTCGCCGGAGCGCCGCGCCAGGCGCCGGCTTTGAAGCCCTCCCGTACAAGTTTGAAGATGGTTCGCCGATTTTGCGCAATCACCTTCAGCCACGCCATTTTCCCCATCATGGGGAAATAGATGCCGCGGAAACAGATACGCGCCAGGAAGATATTGACGCGATAACCGAGCGGCTGGTCATTCAGCGATTCGACCGCATGCGCCAGCGCCTCCGGACTATAGGCCTCGTCCCAGCCGTGCTGAACTTCGGCATGAGCTTCCTCGATGGTCATCTTCAGCGGGGTGTGCGCCATCGCAAAGGGGACAAACTCCTTCCAGTGCTTGGGCCGAGTCAGGCGGCCGGCCTTCTCCAAGCGCTTGTACAGAGGAGTTGCGGGCAATGGAGTGAGCAGGCCAAAGATGGGCAGACCGGGAGGCCAGGTTCGAACTTGCCCCAGGGTTCGTTCGGCGACCCCGACTGTGTCGTTATCCATGCCAAAAATAAACGACGTAATCGCGTATACGTTGCGTTCCGCCAGTCGCTCCAGCACGGCCGCGTACTCACCCGGCTTGTTGAATCCCTTGTTCACGTCCTTCAGATTGGCCGGATCGATGGACTCCATGCCGATGAAAATCCACTTGCCTCCGGAAGCCGCGATCAGGTCCACCAGTTCCTCGTCGCGCAACAGGTTGGCGCTGATCTGCGCCACCCAATGCACCTGGGCGCCGGCGGCGATGATATCGCGCAAGAGCGATTTCGTGCGCTTGATGTTGATGGCGAAGTTGTCGTCGATGAAGAACACCGCCATCTGTCCCTTTTCAGTGCGGGCGCGGGCCTTCAACAGGAGCAGTTCGTTGACCACGCTCTCATTTGTGCGGAAACGAATTGAGTCTCCGAAGAACCCGGTCACGGTGCAGAACTCGCAGCCATACGGACAGCCCCGCCCGGATTCAACGGGAATAATGCGAAACGATCCCCAGCCTTCTCCGATTTTCTGGAGCAGGGAGCTCGCGGCCTTGGGCACCAGATTGAACTGCTTGAGATCGATCGACTGCCACGGAATCACCGGGTAGTCCTTCAGCGATGGCTTGCTTTCCTGGCCAAAGGCGTCCACCGGCGCATAGATGTCCTTAAGCTGACTGCGTGCAGCGTCATTCACAATCTGCGGCCAAGTGGCATCGGCTTCGCCCAGAGCGACGGCGTCGGCGTGGCGTGGGCCGCCATCGCGGCCGAGAGCCTCGTCAGCCATCTCTGTCACGTGAGGTCCACCCATTACCACTGGAACGCCCGTGGCCCGAACCGCATCCGCCATCCGATATGCCTTGGCAATCATTCGGGTCATGGCGCCGATGCCGACGAGTCCAATATTGTTATCGCGAACAAACTGCGCGATCCCCGCTTCATCCATGGGGCTGGCATTGCCATCCACCAGCAGGACCTCATGGCCCGGTGGCGTCAGGGCCTGGAGCAAGAACATCCACAGATGCGGCATGAAATTACGCGTGACCCCGTTGTCGGGGTTATAAAGCAGGATTTTCATGGCGTTTTTCGCGATTCCGCAAAGCGTCGCTTTGCTGAGTGCTCGGCTGATGGGAGAAATCGTCAGCGCCAGGACGGCGGGTTTCCCTGGCGCGCATTAGTCTGGGATTGTTCGTTCGAATATACCCTAGCGTACAGTGTACACCCGCCATCGGTATGTGATTGGAAAGCATGGTGGGAGGCCAGTTTCAATTTGGAAAAGCCCACTGCCGAACGCAAGCGAACCTGACGCCCCCGCTGCTGTAAGGCGGCGATGCGTGAACGCGCTGAAAGAGATGATTTCCAAAGCTTAGACGGCCGCGCATTCCCGTTCCTGACTTGGTTCGTACGCCACAATGTACCCAGCCACCGCGCTCGCGGCCACGGTCAGCGGCGACGCAAGGTACATCTGCCCCGGGCCGCTGCGTCCGGGGAAGTTCCGGTTTTGCGCGCTGATCACGATTTGGTCCGGGCGCGTCGATACTCCGGGCCCGGCATTGATGCACGCGCCACAGCTAGGCTCGATCACGTGTGCGCCGGCTTTCTCGAAAATGTCGATGTAGCCGCGGCGCTCCGAGTACTGGCGTGTTTCCTGGGAGCCAAACTGGATCCAGAACTCGACGTTCTTCGAAATTCGCCGACCTTTTTTCAGCGCATCGGCGAGAACGGCGGCATACATGTCCATGTCTTCGTTCTTCCCGGCCGTGCAGGTCCCGCCATAGGCGATTTCAATGGGCACGCGAGCGCTGAGTTCGCGGATGAATTTGCCGTTGCCCGGGTCGCCTGGAGTCGCGACCATGGGTGTGATCTCCGCCGCGTCGAGTTCGATCACTTCGGCGTATTCGGCATTGGGATCGCTCTGGAGGCCTTTGATCATCTGTTCCGCTTCAGCGCGCTTCATGCCGCGGTGCTCCATCAGGAACTCGACCACCTTTTCGTCCGGAGCCACGATGCCAGTAAAGCCTCCGATTTCGGCCGCCATGTTTGTCATGGTAGCGCGTTCGTCCACAGAAAGCGCCTCAACCGCTTCGCCGGCATACTCCATGACTTTCGCGAGCGCTTGGCCGCTGCGCACGTAATCGAGCGAAAGAATCTTCAGGATGAAGTCTTTCGCGGTGACGTTTGGATGCCGCTTGCCCCGAATTACGATCTTGACCGACTCCGGCACCTTGACGCGAACATCTTTCGTGATCCAGGAGTTGAATACGTCGGTCGTTCCGATACCGAAGGCGATGCATCCGATGGCGCCAACGTGCGGCGTGTGCGAATCGGACCCAACGTTCACCTGTCCCGGAAGCGCATAGGTCTCGAGCATTACAGAGTGGCAGATGCCTTCCGAGCCCTTCCGGTCTGTGAGTTCGCCGTGCAGCTTGATTCCCTGCTGCCTGGCGAAGTCCTCCTGCTTCACCTTGAGTTGAGTGGCTAGGTCGAGCAGCCCCATTTTTTTCTTTTCTTCGGAGATCACTTCGTCGAGAAAGGTGAGATGGTCGCGGAAAAAGCGAATGCTCGAGGCATCGTTTACCGGAACATCTTTGCCAACGTATTGCTCGTAAAAAATGGATGCCATCGGCGTGACGTACTCATGGCTGAAACGCAGGTCGACGCGAGTAAAGCCGGTGTCGCCGGGCTTGACCGCTGCCGCGCCAACCGTGCCCTCAGGAGTAACCATATGCCGGGCAAGGATCTTCTCCGCAAGGGTCATAGCCCGCGTCGAGCGGACACTCTTGTCCGCTGCCTCTAACATTGGCAAAAAGACTCTCCCCTGCATGCGCGCTACATTGAAGGGAAACAGGCCGCCATACTCGATCACCTGCTTCGTGATCTCATCTTCCCCGGCTGTAAATTCGCTGAGCGCAATTTCTTCCCCAGCGCGAATCCGGTCGATCAGGGAAAAGCTGGTCGAAGTCAGCAACCCGAGATTCTGGCAATTCTGCTGGTAGATGCGCTCAATATTCTCCCCGATGACGACCTGAATCCCGGCGCACATCTCGGCGTAAGGCGACTGCTCGCGACTGGAGCCTTTGCCGCGACGCTTGCCGCTCACCGAGCAGACGAAGCCGCCTTGTTTTACATCGCCGCGCCCAATCGGCAACGTGTCGCCGCATCGTAAGCCAGCGTAGGGGATCTCGCCGAGCGTCCGATCAAAGTAGAAACAGTAGTGCGCGGGAGTGATCTCGTCGGTGGAAATATCGTCGCGGAGTTTGGGATTGCCTGCTGGATTCCTCGTGTCCCACGGCAGATCCCAGCCCGCGAGTTGCTTCCTGATCAGCTCCGGGTCTTCGGTAAGAAAAAGAATGCGCCCCTGGAGCCGCACCTTGTCGGGACGCTTCTCGATCTTGCGTTCAAGGAGAGACGAAATCACGCGATTGATTGTAACGCCTGCGCAGCGCGGGTGGAGCGACGGGCGCTCCATTAAACCTTAGACTTTTCGATCATTCGCGTAGGCGACCGGGCTGGGCAACGGCTCCAACCCGCGGCCCGCGAAGACCTCCTGGAACTCGTGCAAGAGCGCGTCATGGATCAACCCATTCGAGGCTACCGTCTCGCGGCTGGCGATCTGGAAATCGCCGCCGGAAAAATCCGTGACCTTGCCGCCAGCCTCTTCGACAATCAGAACGCCCGCCGCCGTATCCCACGGATTGAGGTTAAATTCCCAGAAGCCGTCAAACCGGCCCGATGCCACATTGCACAGATCAAGCGCCGCCGACCCCGCCCGCCTCACTCCGTGCGTGCGCAACGTGATCTGGTGATAGAAATAAATGTTCGGGTTCTTATGCCGCTTGTGACTGGGGAAGCCGGTGGCAACCAGGCACTCGCCCAGATTCGGTGTAGCCGACACGTGGATCGCCTTGTCATTCAGCCGCGCGCCACTGCCCAGTTCGGCGACGAACATCTCATCGCGAGTCGGATCGTAGATCACTCCCGCGATTCGCTTCCCCCGGCGCTCCACCGCGAGCGAAACGCAAAACACAGGATAGCCGTGCGCAAAGTTCGTGGTGCCATCGAGTGGATCAACGTACCACTTATAATCGCTGCCGGTTTCGATGCGCGATCCCTCTTCTCCCATCACGTCATGAGCCGGAAACTGGTGGCGAATCCGCTCCAGGATCAGCGCTTCCGACTCGCGATCGGCCACCGTGACCAGGTCGACGTCGCCCTTGTATTCAATCTTCACGTGCTGCCGGAAGTAGCGCATCAGCAGGCTACCCGCTTCACGAGCCATAGCCTGCATCGGGGAAATCAGGTCCAAGGATTGCGCGGATGTCATACGAAGCCCAGGCTTTCATTTTCAGGATCGGGTGTCAGGTACTGAGAACGGGGAACTGAGAACCGGGAACGGAGAACTGGTCCACTTTACTTCTTCTTGCTGTCTTCCGCGATGTACACAATCTCATGCTTGAAGATGAAAAGATTCGGACCATCCTCGCGTGTGACGCGCACCATGTTCTTGTCGTAGTACTCGATCCAGCCGCGAACCACTTCGCCGTCGGCCAGCTTCAGGCTGACGACTTTCTGCTTTTCCCCGAGCGCCTTCAGATAGGCCGCCTCTTCAAAGGTCTCGTCCGGAGGCGGAGTTCGCTTCTTGTTAAAGGTGGGACCACCAGGCTGTAAAGGCATGCTGTTATTTTACAACGTCGAGCCTCAGACTCAGGTTTTCTTCGTTCTCAGGTTTTCTTCGTTGGAATGTAAAACGCCGATTCCTCGGGACGGTGTACTCGCGGAATCCACAGCGGACGCCGCAGTCCGCCGGGCCCCGGAGCGGGACGAGTCAGCGCCTTCCATCGTTGATAAACCGCAAACGAAAGATTGGTATCGACGAAAATATCGCCGTAGCGGTCGTCGGCTCCGGCCCGCTCCACTCGCACCATCTGGTGCCAGCAGTGCATGCCGGTGATGGGATCGGGATGCACCGGGAACGTAAGGTTCTGATGCACGCCGGCATCGCTCCACCAGACTCGCTGGGTGTCGGGATCGGATGTTGCGTAGGGCTCCACGCCCGAAAGCTGACGCATCTTCCACTGTCCTTTGCCGACTTCTTTCAGGTCGACCCATGCGCTCGACATGCGTTCGATGTGATCCTCTTTATTAAGGCGCCACCGGCCCATATGGTGAGAGCAGGCAACCACGCCCGGCGCGAGACCCTCGGTGACCCAGGCATGCAATACGAAGAAGCCAATTTCTGTATGTACCTTGAGCAAGTCGCCGGTGCGAATGTCGCCGAGTCTGGCTGCGTCGACCGGGTTCAGCCACAGCGGATTCTTGTGGGCCATCTCGTATAGAAACTTGGAGTTCCCAGATCGCGTGTGAATCAGATGGGGCAAACGAAAGATCGGCAGCAGCGTGTACACCGGGCCGTTCGAATCCTTCGGCCATTCGACCAGCGGCATGTATCGCTTGTCGAAATCCGGATCGAGATCGTCCGCGGCTTTCGCCACCGACGCCACTTGCGCTGACTTATGAATGTGGCTGCGATAGTATTCCGGAAGGACGAATTCAGGCCACTTCCAGTCGGCCATGGTTTTCGAAAACAACTCCAGTTTCCGCGACGGAGTGTTGTAGCCAACAACCGCCTGGCCATCGACCATCACGCCCACCGCCTTGCCTTCTTTGGTGACTACGCCGTTCGCTTCGACTTTCGATCCGGTGAGATGGGCCGGCGCCACCGGCTTCTCGTTCAGTTTGTAGACGTCGGTGGTCACTTCATAGGCGCCGTACTTGCGCATGTATTCGAGCGGCTTCAATCCTTCCTTTGCAGCGGCTGCGGGCAATCCCGGAACTGAATTTTCAAACATCCAACCGTAGTATTCGTCGACTGTCAGTTTCTGTCCGGGGCGATAGGGAGATTCGAACCACTGCCGAATTCCCATCGAGCCATCGGGATCGATGGCCCACGAGAGGTTGATCCAGAATTCATCTTCTTCCCACACCTCTCCCGGATTCGCCTGATAGGTGTAATCGAACTTCTTGCCTTGCCGTTCCTGAAGAACGCGCAAGACGGGCTGGCGAAAGCCGATCCACTTTCCTGCATATGACTCCTGGCTCATCAGGTCGTGACGTTCGGAACTGAAACCCATGGGCAAAACATAATCCGCAAACCATGCCGTCTCGCTCCAGGTCGGCGTCAACGCGGCATGCAAGCCAACTTTCTCTTCGTCGCGCAACATCTCGATCCACGAAAATCCGTCGGGATAAGTCCAGACAGGGTTGAAGACACGGGTGAAATAAGCCTCAATGCGGCCGCGGCCTTCCTTGAGGAAGTGCGGGAGCAGGGGCGACATTTCATGGGTGCACAGCGGCCACTCTCTTGGATAGAGCAGTTCGTTCCAGCGTTTCTGCGGGGGAGGGTTCTTGAACGGACGCGGCACAAATTTGTTCCACGCATTCAGATTGTGTCCGCCCGGAGTTCCCACCGAACCCGTCAGCACGTGCAGCAGCATCAATGCCCGCGCCGATTGCCATCCGCCGAGATTGCCGGATGCGCTGCCTCGCCACAAATGCGATGCGAAGCGGGTTCCGGCGGCTGCGATCTCGCGCGCCGTCTTGACGATGACTTCCGCTTTCACTCCGCTTTCCTTTTCCGCAAACTCCGGCGTGAATTTCGCGTAGTGCCGCTTCAGCGCTTCAATCAGCGCCTCGAAACTGTGGCCTTGGGCGCAAAATCCATCGACTTCGAGTTCTTCCCAGTTGGTCCAGTGCTTCACGAACGCGGCGTCAAAACGATTCTCGCCAAGGATGACTAGCACCATCGCCAGCAGCACCGCTGCCTCCGTCCCTGGATAACTCGGCATCCAGTAATCCGCCATGCTGGCCGTATTCGAGAGGCGCGGGTCCATGACGGCGAGTTTTGCTCCCGCCATTTTTCCTTCGATAATGCGCTGCGCATGCGGATTGAAGTAGTGGCCGGATTCAAGATGCGCGGAGAGCAGCAAAATAAAGCGCGCGTTGGCGTGGTCGGGAGAAGGACGATCGGCGTAGTGCCAGAGCAAATAACCAAGCCGCGCCGAAGACGAGCACACATTCGTGTGCGAGTTATGCCCGTCGATACCCCAGGCCTGCAAGGTGCGCTCCATGATGAAGTCGTGTCCCGGACGGCCCACGTGGTACATGACTTCTTCGCCACGATTTTCCTGAAAGGCCTTGCGGATGCGCGCGCCGAATGTTTCCAGCACTTCGTCCCACGACGTCCGTGTCCACTTTCCACCGCCGCGCGGGCCGGAACGCTTCATCGGATAAAGGATGCGATCGGGGTCATGAATCTGCGTGATCGTCGCCGGGCCTTTCGCACAGAGGCGTCCGCGGCTGGCGGGATGCTTCGGGTTGCCTTCAAACTTTGCGACTTGTCCGGTTTCCTTATCGACATAAGCGAGAAGTCCGCACGCCGATTCGCAGTTGAAGCAGATGGTGGGAACAAGCTGGTAATGCTTTTCGACACGGCGTGGCCAGGCTTCGGGATCGTACTCAACCCAATCGTCCCACTTCTCGACCGGCGGGCAATAGGAAAGATGGCTGCCGTCGCGCTTGAATTCGGTCATTGCGAAATCTCCATTTGCTTTCCAAGCCTGCGTAGGGACAGCCGCCCTCGTCTGTCCCTGCGCACAACCTAGCTGTTCGGCACGCTCTGTCCCGCCATCACAAAACACCATTCAAAAATCAGCAGTCCCGCCAGCGCGAGAACGCTAGCCCCTCCGACAACGATGCGGTCAGGCGCGGTCAACACCAACGGACCAATCAGCAAAAGCAACAGCGGAACAATTCCGCCCAGTAAAACAGCGCCGCCCCAGAATGCGCGCGCAAACGGCCCATGGGTCATCAGGCGAACACCGTAGCGCGCGTTGTCGGTGGTGTGCGGCATCGCCACCTCGGCGACCACCATGAGCAAATGCAGTCCCAAACTGATGGCAAGTGTGAGAACCGAAAACGATAGCGCCTGTTTGGAACCGCCAATCGCCTGCGGAAGCAACGCCAGTACCGCCGATCCACAGAGCAATGCCTGCACAATCAAGTGCACTGGCAACAGCGGCGTTTGCCACAGGTCGCGGCCTTCGCACTGTGCAAAGAGAAACGCGGTGTAGGCCGCCGCGCAAAAACCGACCAGCACCGTCGGCCACAGCAGGACCGAGGACGCGATCGAAAATCCCGCAAACGCCGCCAACAGGAACACGCCGCACAGCCCGCTGTAGGCGATCAGAATGAACGCGCCCCGCGCCAGCCACGACTTACTTTGCGGCGTGAACACCACCCGCAGGAATCGTTCCTTGTGATCGAGGTCCCACACCAGCAACACCGTGGTCAAAGCGGTGAACAGGAGCGCGATGGTGGCGACCGCGATATCGCGCACCCGGTCGCCCGACAATCTTCCAAGTGCCATGGCAAGCGCCGGCACCGCAAGCACGCCGGAGCCAATGGATTTGGTCCAGCAGTAAGCGGGAACTTGCCATCCCCACGGACGCGCATGGGAAACGTCATAGGCTGCCAGCGTATCCTTCTGCAACAACGGGCTATCGGGCGGATAAACAGCGCCGCCGCCAAGCACAGCCGCATTCCGCTGCGACCACATGTAAATGGACTCATGGCGCGCTGCCGTCGGCACAATCGCACTCTCGTCGGCATCGATGTAGTAGAGCTTAGGCTGAGTTCCCTGCTCGAGCTTGCGCACGCGCACCGGTTCCCGCGCCACCAGTTGTGCCGCCTCACTGGCAGGGTCGCTCAAGTCTCCGGCAATGATTGCGTGTTCCGGACAAACGATCACGCAAGCCGGTTCCAGGCCGACCTCGGTGCGATGCGCGCAGAAATGGCACTTGGTGGCTGTACCATCGTCCGGATCCATGTAAATCGAATCGTACGGACAGGCTTGCATGCAGGCTTTGCAGCCAATGCAGCGCTCGGAATTGAAATCGACAATCCCGTCTTTGCGCTGGTACATCGCGGTCACGGGACAGATGGTGACACAGGGAGGTTTCTCGCAATGGTTGCAGCGCGTAACCTGAAATACGCGGCGCGTGTCGGGAAAGACACCTTTCTCGACGTACTTGACCCAGGTCCG
>PMBA01000422.1 GCA_003152795.1 Acidobacteriaceae bacterium
CCTCTGCCGGACGAAACCGCTTCCCCGAATCTGTTCCACTGTCTGTTCCACTATCTTGTGATCTATGTCCTTTGCGCAAACCGATAATTCGTGCATACTTCAACCGCTGTTACACCCAGGAGGCTCCTTCCGATGGCTTCTCATATTTTTTCTGCCGCGACCATCCTGCTAGTCTTATGTCTTCCTATTTACTCGGCTGATACTCCGGCCATTGCCCCTAACTCCGACCCCACTTACCAGCAACTTCGCAATCTCACGCTATCGGGCGAAGCCGTCAGCGTCACTAACTTTACTTTGAAGCGTGATGCCGGCAGGTTCAATCTACGCTCGGGCACGCTGTGCTTCGTCACGCCGGTTCAGGGCAAAGTTACAGGTGCAGTGTTCTCCGGTGACGGCAACTTTGTCCTCGACCCGCCGGTCGACTCTGAGCGCAAGAGTCTGAAGCTCCTCACAAAAGAGGACGAGTTCAGCGAGAACTTCACTCAGGCGGTCCTGCGCTTTACGGATTCGACTTATGACGACATCAAGAAAGGCGGTAGCCCCGCATCCGCTGGTTGCAGTCCGGCATTGCTCAAAGACAACCAGAATACGACCCGCCACAAGCTCAAGCAGAATCTGGAAGCGCGTATTCTCCAGGACGTGCTGAGCCCGGAACCCGGTGGCCTTTTCGTCGCGTTCATTCATGGCAAACGCTACGACGATAAGGAAATATTTGAGATTGATCCGGACCATGGATCCGATCAAGTCACCTTCCGAACCTACGATGAGAACAAAATGGGCGACTGGGCATCGTTCAATATTTCCGACGGACGCACCCATGGCAGTATTGGCAGGCTCATGCACATTGAGCATCAACAACTGGATGCAACCTTCGAGAAAAGTGGCTTTCTCTCGGGTAAAGCAACCACGGATTTTGTTGCGCGACGCAACGGATTGCGGGTTTTGGCCCTCGACCTGTTCCGCCCTTTACGGGTGCAGAATGTGACCGCGAACGGCCAGGCCCTTGCCTTCATTCAGGAGGATAAGAACGACGACGGCAATTTCGCCGTTATCTTGCCCAAAGCTCTCAGCGCAGGTGAGAAATTTACCATCACCACGACTTACAGCGGAAAGGAGGCTGTGAGCAATGAGGGCGCCGGTAACTATTTCCCGGTCGCGCGCCATGATTGGTACCCCAACAGTCCAGGCAGCGCCTTTGGAGAATACGTCCTCTATGACATGACCTTTCGTATCCCCAAGGGAATGAAGATGGCGGCGACCGGCGTACTTGTCTCCGAAAGCAATGAGGGCGGCCAGAATGTGACCGTTTGGAAGAGCGAAAACCCCCAGACCGTCGCCGGATTCAGTTTCGGCAAGTTCAAGGAAGAGGAAGTCAAACTTACCAAACCCGAATACTTTATCCAGTCTTACGCCAACGAGGCCTCTCCGGACTGGGTGGAGGGCCTAAAGCATGGTGCCGACGGGGACTTTATTCCCAACGTGCTGGAACGAAACTCCCTCATCGGAGGCGGTGCGCTCGGTTCGATGAGCACCGTTTCCCTCAACAAGAAAGCGCTCGCCGAGGGCGAAATGGCCGTCCAGCTGTACACCGATTATTTCGGCCCTTCCCTGTTCAAACACATGCAGATTACCCAACAGACAGCTTGCACATTCGGCCAGTCGTGGCCGGAACTCGTCTGGATCCCGATCTGCTACTACTTCGACACCACCGTTCGCCATCAGTTAAGGCTCGATTACGCCGATCACGGATACTGGAAAGCAGTCACCGCGCATGAAGTCGCCCACCAGTGGTGGGGACACACCGTCGGCTTTGCCTCCAGCCGCGACCAATGGATGAGCGAGGGGTTCTCCGATATGTCGGCAGCCCTCTACCTTACCTTTGTCGAGAAAAATCCAAAAAAGTTTATCGCGTTCTGGAACGACGAGCGCGAACTGTTGCTGGAACGCGACGCCCAGGGTTTCCGTGCCATTGATGTGGGCCCCCTCACCATGGGATATCGGGCCGATAATTCACGCACCGGTTTCAACGTTACCCGTCGCCTCATCTATCCCAAAGGGGCTTACGTTCTGCACATGATCCGCATGATGATGTTCGACCGCCAGACCGGCGACCAGAATTTCAAGGCGGCCATGCAGGACTTTGTGAAGACTTATTCCGGCAAGGCCGCCACCACCGAGGATTTCAAGGCCATGATGGAGCAACACATGACTCCTGAAATGGACCTCGACCGCAATCGTCGCCTCGACTGGTTCTTCAATGAGTACGTCTACGGCACCGCGCTGCCCACCTATCAGGTCCAGTACACTTTCGACAAGGACGCAAGCGGCGAGGTTCTGCTTGGCCTCAAGGTCACGCAGTCTGGCGTGGATGACAAGTTCCGCATGATCGTGCCCATCTACCTGGAACTTGCCGATGGCCGCATCTTAAACTTGGGACGCGTCCGCATGATCGGCAATGCCACGATCGATCAGAAAGTCCCGCTGAAGGGATTGAAAGATACACCGAAACGCGCGCTCGTAAATTACAACGATGACGTGCTCGCTTCCAACTGAACCAAAGCGGGTGCCCCACTCATTCGCGTTCTTTGCGAGTGAGTGGGCCCCTTATGCCGCCTTGCTCCATATTACTTCCGGTTGTTATCCGATCAATTCC
>PMBA01000363.1:0-2377 GCA_003152795.1 Acidobacteriaceae bacterium
CGGTTCAGGTTCTCGTTCTTGATCTCGGGCCGCCGCTCTTCGCTCGCCGACGCCGTCTCAATCTCCTCTTCGAAGTTGATAAAGATATTCATGTGATCTTTGATCAACTTTGCCGAGAGTCCCAGCGCATCGCCCGGAGTAATCGAACCGTTGGTCCAGACCTCGACCGTCAGCTTGTCGTAATCGGTGATCTGTCCCAAACGCGCCGCTTCGACGGTGTAATTGCACTTGCGCACCGGCGTGTGCACGGAATCGATGGGGATAAATCCAATGCCCAGATCATCCTCGAAATTCTTGTCTGCCGAAACATAGCCGCGGCCGCGCTTCAGGCGCATTTCCATATCGAGCTTGCCGCCTTCACTCACCGTCGCGATGTAAATTTCCTTGTCGAGAATTTCCACGTCGCCGTCGGCTTCGATCATGCTGCTGGTCACGACTCCGGGTTGATCGGCGCGCAGGTAAATCGCTTTCGGACCATCTCCCGCGAGCTTGAACGGCACCTGCTTCATGTTGAGGATGATGTCGGTCGCATCTTCGACGACACCGGGGATCGACTGGAACTCGTGCAGTACGCCTTCGATCTTCACCGCGGTAACAGCCGCGCCTTCGATCGAACTCAGCATCACGCGCCGCAGCGCATTGCCAATGGTCGTGCCAAATCCGCGCTCAAACGGCTGCGCCCAGAACATCCCGTATTTATCGGTGAGCGAATTGACGTCGCTCGCCAGTCGTTTCGGTTTCTGAAAACCTCTCCAAAGCATCGTGTGTTTCTCCTCTCGGCCATGTGGCTCAATCCTGCTCACTGAGCGGCCCAGCTCAGGTCAAAGCAGGAAAGGCTGATCTGGCACGAAAAAGTGGGCCTGAATCCGCCGTTCGTCGTTTGCCCTTCGCCGGTTTTAGCGAAGGGCGAAAAACGAACAGCGAACGACGCGCACTTACTTACTGTACAACTCGACTATCAGCTGCTCATTCACCGGCAACTGGATATCCTCGCGTTTGGGCAGCGCAATCACGCGCCCTTTGTAGTTCTCGCGATCGATCTCCAACCACGCCGGCGCCGGCTGATGACTGGCGAAATCCTTCGCGATTTCCAGAATCGGCACCTTGCGGCTGCTCTCCCGAATCTGTATCTCTTCTCCCACCACCACCTCGTACGAAGGGATGTTGACCTTCTTCCCATTCACCTGCACGTGTCCGTGACGCACCAACTGGCGCGCCTGCCGGCGAGAAATGCCGAAGCCCAGCCGGTAGACGACGTTGTCCAGTCGCCGCTCAAGTTGTTCGAGCAGTTTCGCGCCCGTCACACCCTTGAACTTGACCGCCTTCTCGAAGTAATTCCGGAACTGGCCTTCCTGGGTGAAGTAGATGCGCTTGGCTTTCTGCTTTTCGCGCAATTGCAGACCGTAGCCTACAACCTTGGTCTTCTTGTCTTTCCCGTGTTGTCCGGGAGCGAAGTTGCGTTTCTCAATGGGACATTTGTCGCTGAAGCACTTCGTGCCCTTCAGGAAGAGCTTGATCCCCTCCCGGCGACAAAGACGACACACTGCATCGGTATAACGTGCCATTTTTCTCCTTTTGGAAATCGGTTTACGGGGTGGCGACCCTTTCGTCCCGATTGCTAGTTCTCAGTTCCCAGTAAAACCCAAGTTCCAGCGTTCTACAGATTTTACTGAGAACTGAGAACCGGGAACTGAGAACTTCCTTCTAAACTCTTCGCCGTTTCGGCGGCCGGCAACCGTTATGCGGAATCGGCGTCGTGTCCTTAATGGACCGCACTTCAATCCCCGCCGAGGCCAGCGCCCGCACTGCCGACTCCCGCCCCGATCCCGGACCGCTCACCCGCACATCCACCGTGCGCACCCCGTGATCGCGCGCCATGCTGGCGGCGTTCGAGGCGGCCTGCTGTGCCGCAAACGGAGTCCCTTTACGAGACCCGCGAAACCCCAGCGACCCTGAACTCTTCCACGCCAGCACATTGCCGGTCATGTCCGTGATGGTCACGATGGTGTTGTTGAAAGAAGCCTGCACATGCACCAGTCCGTGCGGAACGTGCTTGCGCTCTTTCTTCTTGAACGTCTTCTTCTTGCCCTTTTTCTCGGGCGCCGCGGCGCCGCCTGCTGCTACTGGTTTTGCCATTTTTTAGAGTTCTCAGTTCTCAGTTCTCAGTTCTCAGCAAAACCGTTCTCCAGATAACTGGGTACTGGGTACTGACAACTGGCAACTGCTCTTACGCTTTTGCCGTCTTCTTCTTCTGCGCGACCGTGCCCTTGCGCGGACCCTTGCGGGTACGAGCGTTGGTGTGCGTGCGCTGCCCCCGAACCGGCAGGTTCCGGCGATGACGGAATCCGCGATACGATCCGATTTCGATGAGCCGCTT
>PMBA01000363.1:2461-2584 GCA_003152795.1 Acidobacteriaceae bacterium
ACGCCTGCAATACGAGCCATAGATTTTCTAACCCTTCCTGCTATCGTTCTGCTGCAGCTTCGAGCAACCCGTGCCAGCTCGCAGCTCGTAGCTTCTTTATCCTTGACGCTGCTTGTGTTTCGA
>PMBA01000434.1 GCA_003152795.1 Acidobacteriaceae bacterium
GCCATCTGCGAATAGAAGAGCACCTGTAACAGCAGGTCGCCCAATTCGCCGGTCAGTTCCGGCCAATCGCGGTTGTCGATGGCTTCGAGGACTTCGTACGTTTCTTCCAGTGTGTAGGGCTTGATGGTGTCGAAGGTCTGTTCGCGATCCCACGGGCATCCACCCGGAGCCCGCAACCGCGCCATGATCTGAACCGCTCGCTCGAATCGTTCGCCTGTGGTGGGCATGACCTTCCAATGTAAATGAGCTTTCTGGCCGGGGGCAAACTATCCATCGGAAAATTGCAGAACGAACCTGGTTTTGGCAGAAGGTTGGCCCTGACTACTGGCCGAAGCCTAGCCCTGAAAACAGAAGTCATCATTGATTCAGAATCGTGTAAGATGTGGCCCTTCCGCTTGTAGGTCAAATGACTGGAGGATCGCGTGGCAAGGCGTGAATTTCTCACTCGGCTGTCCCAGATTGCTGCACTCCCATTTCTCGCTGCGGGAGTCATGCAGACACAGACACAAACCCAACCCTCAAAGAAATCCCTGAAGATCATGATGAAGAGCGCTTGGGGATCCGACGATCCCACCAAAGCCGCCTTCCCGTTTTCTCACGGACTAGCCCTGTCAGAAGCCGGACACGATGTGCGGATTTTCTTGCTCGGTGAAGCCGTATCGCTGATGCGCAAGGCGGTGGCGAATTCTGTGACTCCGGTAGGCTGGCCGCCGATCGTCGAGTCCTTGACCAAGCTCGCCGCCCGGAAAGTTCCCATCTACGCTTGTGGCGCCTGTTCTCGCGCTCGTGGCGTCACGGAAGAGGATCTGGCCAACTTTGCCGCCAAGTTCGGAAACCCCACGATCTTCGTGTCGTTAGTAGAGTGGGCGGACCACGTCATCACGGAATAGAGCACCAAGTTCTGTTATTACTTGGAACCCTCCCGATCCGCTGCGGTCAGTGTCCTATCAGGGCACATCAATGACTTCTGCGATTCGTTCCGTTTCATCCGAAATGATCGCATCCACACCCCACGCCGCGAACTCGCACATGCGCTGGGCGTGATTCACGGTCCAGACCATAATTCTCTTCCCGGCCGCATGAACCGTTTCGACCAAGTCCCGATCCGCCAGTTTGAAAAGCGGAATCACCCACTGCGCCGGCATTTCGCGCCAGGTTCGAAGCTGGTCTGCGGTCTCGCAAAGAAATCCCAGCGGAATCGCTGAGTCGAGATCATGGATCGCCGTGAGCACCTCGGGAAGGAACGACGAAACGACGTATCCCTTTTTCGGTGGATGCTGGCGCAGCTCCGCGAGCGTCTGCGACTCGAGTCCCGCAACCTTCAACTCGATATCGAGAAAGGCACGGTGCGCAAACTGATGGAGAACATCCTCCAGCGTGGGCAACAGCAAAGCGAGGCTTTTCGACGCCGTGCTCTCGATCTTCATCGCGCCGATGGTCGCGTCGTGGCAGATCACAGCCTCGCCATCGGCGGAACGGCGCACATCGAATTCGAACCCGTCACAGCCGTGCTGCAAACAGAGGTCGAACGACGCTAAAGTATTCTCAGGAATTTGGCGGAAGGCCCGCGCGCCGCGGTGTCCTAAGACAAGAGGTCCAGTCATTCAAGAACCTGTGGTCAAACTCCAATCGCCGTCCTCAGCGCCTGAAGGCGCTCTTAAAACCGGTACTTACGGCACGCCTGAAGGCGTGCCCTGATACGAACCGCGCTTGTGCCGGGGTTGTTAAACTTTTGCTTTTCTTCGGCGTACTCGGCGTCTCTGCGGTAAAAAAGCAGCAAGTTTTCAGTCCAGATCGAAATCCCGGATCGGCTTTCCCGTGTCTGGCGTTTCCTTGGCCTTCTTCACCGCCTCCTGGAATTTTTTCTCCAGCAGTTCCGCGGCATGCTTTTGCGCTTCCATCGATTGGCGGAAGATCGAGTCGCGGCGGCTGTCCTGCTCTTTCATGGCGCGAGCGGCCTCTTCCATGTCGTTGAAGGTTTTTGGCTTGACCGGGGCGGTGTGCGCGATGATGCTGCGCGTCGCCGCGTCGATCTTCATGACCGCGCCGCAGCAGGGGCAAGTCACTTCAAAATTAGATTCGCGTTTCGCCACACCGCGATGATACCGCAATCGAGGTCAACGCGGCGTGAGGCGAATCGGCAGAATGTGGAACAGATACAGCATCTCCCAACCCAGCAGAACGATCGACACCAGGACAACCAGGATGGCGAGAATCTCGCCGAAGTTCAGGCCGGTCTTTTGCTCCTCGAAACGGCGCGCCCCGAGGCTCAAAATATTCAGCGTGGCAAAACCGAACACCAGCGCCCACAGGATGTTGTAAACCTCATCGCGGGTCGATCGCAGAAGCAACATTGCGGGGAGAACCCCTACCACGAGGGCACGTAGAGCACGGCCGGAGAACACCGCCCAGCCCTGGATTTGGCTGATCGCAAGAAATAACGATGGGCAAGTCCGGGGTGCGGCAGTGACGGGCCGAGGCAGTCTCATGCGGAAACTCGATAGTACCTTGTTTGCCTTCCGAAAGTCAGCCAGCGTGCAAAAAAGGCACACCCACAGGTAACGTGGTTGATTTTCTGGTGGCGGTCACAGAGGATAGTACGCGATGATCGTGAACTTCGCCGAGCGGGCGCACAACCACAACTGGGAACTCGACCCGGTTATCCGGTCGCTGCTCGATACCGATTTCTACAAGCTGCTGATGCTTCAGTTCATCTGGAAGCATTACCCGACAACTCGGGTCTCGTTCTCCCTGTTGAATCGCTCGACTTCTGTGCGCCTCGCCGACATGTTTTCGCGCGAAGAGCTTACGCACCAGATGGAGCACGCCCGCCGCCTGCGGTTTCGCAGATCGGAACTGGTGTGGCTGGCCGGCAACACGTTCTATGGCCGGCGGGGGATTTTTGAACCCGCTTTTCTGGAATGGCTGGAACACGATTTCCGATTGTCGGACTATGAACTGTCGGTCAGCGATGGCCAGCTCGATCTCACGTTCGACGGCCTGTGGGCCGAGACCACCATGTGGGAACTCTACGCGCTCTCCATCCTCGACGAACTCAAGACGCGAGCGGGGTTGAAGAAACTGCGCGAGTTCGGCCTCGACATCCTGTACGCCCGCGCGAAGACAAAACTCTGGAATAAAATCGAGCGCCTGCGGGGCGTCCCCGGTCTGGCCGTAGCCGATTTTGGAACGCGCCGCCGGCACAGCTTCCTGTGGCAGGAATACGTGGTCAACGCCATGGCCGCCAATCTGGGCAGCGCTTTTACCGGAACCTCGAATGCCTTTCTCGCCCATAAGCACGATCTGGAATCGATTGGAACCAATGCTCATGAGATCCCCATGGTCCTGGCGGCGCTCGTGCCCAATGATGACGATGAGGCCTTGAAAGCGTCGCAGTACCGCGTCCTGGAGCTTTGGCAGAACACTTATGAAGGGGCTCTCCGCATCATGTTGCCAGACACCTTTGGGACCACGCAATTTCTCGCCAACGCCCCCGACTGGACCGCCGATTGGACAGGGCAGCGCATCGACAGCAAAGATCCTTACATCGCCGGCGACGAATATATCCAATGGCTCAAGGCGCGTGGTCGAGACCCGAGGGACAAGCGGATCATCGCTTCCGACGCCCTGGACGTCGACGACATTCTGGGCCTGCACGCCTATTTTGGGGGCGCGCTGGGAAGCGGCGTCACCATCAGCGACTTCCGCAGCGCCGCCGATTTCCTCGATCGACAGAAGTGGACGCCGGGACGCCGCATTCGTTTCAGCGGAGGCTGGGGAACTCTGCTGACCAACGATTTCCGCGGCTGCGATCCGGCTGGCGGCAGCGACTTCGACCCCATCAGCCTGATCTGCAAGGTGTCTACGGTCGAAGGCAAGCCCGCGGTCAAACTCTCAGACAACTTCGCCAAAGCACTGGGCACGCCGGAAGAGATCGAACGCTACCGCCGCATATTCGGCACGGCAGGAATCAGCCATCTTCCCGTGATCACGTGAAATAACCTGATGCCAACCCAAGCAGTTTCACCCGTTCCCGACTTTCTCTACGGCACGGCCTGGAAGGAAGATCGAACCCCGGCGCTCACCGAGCTCGCGCTCCGCAAGGGCTTTCGCGGCATCGACACGGCGAACCAGCGCCGGCATTATTTCGAAGAAGGAGTGGGTCAAGGATTGGCCGCCGCGTATCGCGCCGGGCTGGTCAAGCGCGACGATCTATTTCTGCAGACAAAGTTTACCTATCAGGGCGGACAGGACCATCGCCTGCCCTACGATCCCGCAGCTTCTCTCTCCGTCCAGGTAGCACAGTCGATGGCCAGTTCGCTCGATCATCTCGCGACCGACCATGTCGACAGCTTCGTACTGCACGGGCCTTCCTCTAACTACGACTGGACCGATGCCGATGTTGAAATTTGGGAGGCGATGGGCAAAGAGCGGGATGCCGGACGCGTGCGTCTTCTGGGGGTGAGCAATGTTTCTCTGCGCCATTTGCAGCAGATGGCAGCCACCCGCGCCGAACTTCCCGCATTTGTGCAAAACCGCTGCTACGCCCGCCTCGGCTGGGACCGCGCCGTGAGGATGTTCTGCGGCGAGCGCAAGATCATTTACCAGGGATTTTCACTTTTGACTGCGAATCAGGAGGTGCTGCACCATCCTCTGATCGCCAATCTGGCTGCAAGCGTCAACGCCACGCCCGCTCAGGTCGTGTTCAGCTTCGCCCGCGCCATCGGAATTCTGCCACTGACCGGCACCAGCAGCGCCGATCACATGCAGCAGGATCTGGCCAGCCGCGACCTCATGCTCCCGCCGAACGCGGTGCAAACCATCGAGTCGATGGCCGGCTAGTGGAAAAGCCGGGCGAGGCGCCCGTTTCTCCACCGTGTACTCACAATGGTCCAGCAGTTACTTGCCCTGCGCGACCGCTTCGCGTTCCCCAACCTGCTGGCGCCACATCGCGTAGTACAGCCCTTTTTGGTCAAGCAACTCCGAGTGCCGCCCAAATTCAACGATGCGTCCACGCTCCAGCACATAGATCCGGTCGGCATGCATGACGGTCGAGAGCCGATGCGCAATCAGGATCGTGATTGCTTCCTGATTCGTAGCCACCTCGCGAATCGTGCGGCTGATTTCTTCCTCCGTCAGCGAATCCAGCGACGAAGTCGCTTCGTCGAACACCAGCAACTGGGGATGCCGCAAGAGTGCGCGAGCGATCGAAAGGCGCTGTTTCTCGCCACCCGATACTTTCACTCCACCTTCGCCGATCAGCGTGTCCAAGCCGCGGTCGGCGCGNNTCGCGAATCGACCCCGAGAACAACTGCGTGTCCTGGGTAACGAATCCGATCTTTTCCCGCAGCAGATCCAGATCAACGCGATGCGATGGAATCCCGTTGTAAAGAATCTCGCCCGACTTCGGAGCGTACAAGCCCACGAGAAGCTTCACCAGCGTGGACTTCCCGGCCCCGGACGGTCCCACAAACGCGATCGTGTCACCGCGAGCCGCGCTGAAGCCGATCTCGTCCAACGCGAGCGCCGAAGAACTCTGATGCTGGAAACTGACGCGTTGAAATTGAAGCGTCATGAGTTCGTCAACCGGTTCCGGATCGGCCGGCTTGGGGTCGCGCGGCGTGTCCAGTATCTGCTGAAAGTTCGCCAGTGAGACTTCTGTCTCCCGATAAATATTGATGACGTTCCCCAACTCCTGCAACGGCGTAAAAATAAAAAACGAGTAAATCATCAGCGAGAAGAACTGCCCGATGGTAATCTCCTGGCGGAAGATCAGATAGAGCATCAGGAACAGAATGCTGGTACGCAGAGCGTTCACCGCCGTCCCCTGGATGAAACTGAGGCTGCGCAAGTATTTTACTTTCTTCAATTCGAGCTTCAGTATCTTGCCGGTGATGCCGTTGAGCCGCACCACTTCCTGATGGGCCAGGCCGAGACTCTTGACCAACTCAATGTTGCGCAGCGACTCTGTTGTCGAGCCCGCCAGGGCGGTGGTCTCGGAAACAATTGTCTTCTGCATCTTCTTGATGCGTTTGCTCAGGACGGAACTGATGACGCCGAGCAGAGGAACCGTGATCAGAAACGCCGGCGCGATGGACCAGTGGACGCGGAAGGCGTAGATCATTACGAAAACAATGCCCACAAGCGAGATAAAGAGCACATTGATGGCGGCCGTAATGAACCGCTCCACATCGCTGCGGACTTTTTGCAGCTTGCCCAGAGTCTCGCCGCTGCGCTGGTCTTCAAACACCTGGTAGGGCAAATCCAGCGAATGCCGGATGCCGTCCGAGTACATTTTTGCGCCCAGGCGCTGCACAATCACGTTGACAAAATAGTCCTGGAAATTTTTCGCCACCCGCGACACAAACGCCACGCCTACCGCGGCCAGCAGCAAAAGGCCGGCCCCGCGCACAAATTGGGCTTGCGTGTACTGATGATATTTCGTGGCGTAACTGTCGATCACATGACGGAAAATGAGGGGGTCGAGAAGCGAAAAAATCTGATTGGTCGCGGCCAGGAGGAGAGCGACCACAAACAACTTCCAATACTGTTGCGAATAGCGGTAAAGAAGATTCATAGGCGCCAGCGCAGTTGCGCGAACATGCCGTTTAGATGGCCCGCCCACGCTTTCGATTCAGGAAACCACGCGGCCAACGCCGCTCGACGGGCGTGGCGCCCGTCTCTCCATCGGGGTTGCACTGTGGCTCAGGCCGTCCCGGTGTTCGCCAGCGCTTCCACCGCTTCCCACGTCGTACCGAATGTCATGAAGTATTCGTTAACCCTGGTGATTTCCATAATCTTGCGTACCCGCGGCTTCATGCCGGTCAGCACCAGACACCGTCCCATTTTCTGATGCGAAACGTACGCCCTCACCAGCGACCCCAATCCCACCGAATCAATGTAAGGAACATCGGACAAATCCAGAATCATCGTATCCGCGCTCTCATGCCACACCGCGCGCTCGAATTGCGGGGCGGTTTCTACCGTGATCGGCCCGCGCAGCAGCAGAATCCGCTGATCGTCCGCCACTCCTTCATAGCGCTCGACGGTGAGTTCCTGCAATCCCATGGCACCCGAATTGTAGGCCACCCGGCCCTCCCTGTCACCTGCCGCCGATGCATTGCACTCCCGGCGCCCAGCACGGGAATTGCGCGCCGGGCCAGGCGAAGTCTTAGCCCCGGTATCGCGCCGCGAGACGCGCCTACTGCGGTTTCTTATCGTCCGCCTTCGCGTCGCCGTGATTTTCATAAACCGAGTACTGCCCGCCGGGATGCTTCAGTTTCACGGTAATCTCCATCTCCGCCTTGTTGATCTCGTAGTCTTCTCCGAAAGTCTGGAAGTGCGGCGCGAGCACCTGCACCCGCAGCGGNNTTCCTTTGCGTTTCACAGGATGCAGCACCACCTCTGCATTCCTCACGGGCTTGCCATCGGAGTCGCGCACCACCACGAACAACAAGGTCGACATGGGACCTTCATCATCCTGAGCCCAGGCGAACCCCGACGCGCCGAGCCCAAGCACGATCGCCGCCGCCAGCGCCATGAAACACTTTTTTCTCATATACCACCTCGCGCGAAGCAATGCGTCGCGCCACGATTCAGCGGTCCCCGACCGCCGACTACTGCGGCTTCTGTTCCGCCGGCTTCTTGTCGTCCGGCGGCTTCGCGTCGCCGTGATTTTCGTAAACCGAGTACTGTCCGCCGGGACGCTTCAGCTTCACCGTAATCTCCAATTCCGGCTTGTCGATCTGGTAGTCTTCCCCGAAAGTCTGGAACCCTGGCGCCAGCACCTGCACCCGCAGCGGGCCATACGGAATCCCGTCAATACTGGTTCGCCCTTCGTTGTCCGTCTTCAACTCCAATCCACCTTTTGCCTGCTTTCCCTTCTTACCCACCGGATGCAGCACGACCGCCGCATTCCGCACTGGTTTCCCGTTGTAATCGCGCACCACCACAAACCGCAAATCCGACATTGGACCATCGTCACCCTGTGCCGCAGCTGGCCCAACGAGGCCGACCCCAAGCAGGACGATTACAGCGCTCACCATCGAAAAACACTTCTTCATATCAGTCATTCTAGACTCAACTCGCCAACCGATCCCTAATCCCTCGCTGGCATAATCGCGCTGCTGCGCCCAATTGAGGAGTCCCTATTGCTTGGGATGCTCCACCGCCTGCAAGTCTCGCGCGCGGGCTACCAACTTCTTCAGCTTGCCTTCAATCGATGCATCCCCGACATGCTGATCCTGCAACACTCCATCCGCGTCAACGGTGAAGGTCTGAGGGATCGCGCGCACCGCGAACAACGTCGCGATGGGCCCCTTAAACCCGCCGTCGCGATATTGCCGCCAGGTCATCCCGTTATTCGCAACGAAGTCCTTCCATTTCTGTTCATCCTCGTCGAGGCTCACGCTCAGCACCACCAGCGGCTGGCCCTCGAATTTTTTCGCGATCTCCCGCATGTGGGGCAGGGCCTCCCGGCAAGGTTCGCACCAGGTGGCCCAGAAATCGATCAGCACCACCTTGCCTTTCAGTTCGTCCAGAGAGACACGTTGACCATCGGTTGTCATGATCGAAAACGGCGGCGCCATTCTGGCGCGTGCCAACTCCGGCTCGTTGATGTATCGCAAGGCGCGCTGTCGATTCGGATCGTCCTCGGGTCTCATCTTTACAAATTGCTCGAACCGTTTCTTGGCCGCATCGTCTTGTTTCAGGTGCGCCAGGATCTGCCCATCGACATAAATCGCGTCGGGGAAATTTGGCGCCGCCGCAAGCGCCTTGGTCATTTCCTCGTGCGCCCGATCGAATGTCTCATCCTTGTGCTTTTCCAGTCCTTCGTCGCGCAGTACGATGCCGAGCTGATAGTGCGCGAACGCCAGATTCTTAGCGCCCTGAGCTTCGCTTACGATCTCTTCCGCGGCGGTTTCAGCCGTCTTCCACTCCGCCAGTTCGATCCCGTACTTGATCATCTTCTTCTGGCATGCCAGGCAATGCCCGTCGTCCTGCTTATCCGCTTTCTTGAAGCTGTCGAGCGCGGAATCGGTCCTATGTTGCTTCAGGTAATCGAGGCCTTGCTTATAGGTTTTCTGAGCTTTCTCATTTGCCGGGCCCTCCGCGTCGTTCTGTGCGAGCGGAGAAATTGCTAGCGTGAATAGCGATGTGAGCAGTGACAGAATCGCGATTACCCTCACTCCGACCGAACATCTCATAGGGATCAACGTCCTTCCCTGCCCGCTTCTACCTCATCCCCCGCACCACATACACTTGTGACAGCGTCTGCACGTAGAGATAAACATACGCGCCCCCTTCGCCCGACCGATAAGACCCGCCACCGCTCACCGCTCCGGCCGCCAAGGGTTCCCCTAAGGTCTTCCAGGGCTCCATGGTTCCGGTGACCGTATTCAGACGATAGACAGTTTGTGTCTTCTCGCGCTGCCGGGTGGAGATGACGTAGAGCGATGTTCCATCCGGCGACCAGCCCCGCACGCGGTACGTCGCGTCCAACCCTGGAATCGGACGCAGGCCACTCCCATCCAGTGGCCAAATGCCGAACTTCCCGTCCGGGCCCCGCACCACCGTACTGCGGCCGTCCGGCGAGGGCTCTACACCGCCGACGCCCTCTGGAGTAATCGGCTTCGAATTGCCATTGGTCAGTTCAATCAAGTAGTCGCGGGCTCCGTGTCCGGCCTCGATGCCGCTCGCCAGCAATTGCCTGTTGCCAGACAGCCACCGCACTCTCTGGTAGCTAACGTTGTCGTGGGTCAACTGCTTCGCTTCGCCTGCTCCGGTCGGCACCAGGCTGAGGGGCCCACCCTTCGCCGGCTGCGTGATCACCCACTTGGCATCGGGCGAGACCGCCAAGCTAACTCCCTCGCCAATCCGCACCGGAGGCGAGCCGTCGGTATCGCGCAGAAACACCGTGTAATTCGGGCCGCCGCCATCGCCTTCCTCATCGAACAAGACTTTACGGCCATCCGGGGTCAGATCGCTCAGAATCGACCACCCGAACCAACCCAGTTCACGCTCGTCTTTTCCACCCGGCGGCAGGCCGCGAATGCCGATGCGCCGGTGATGAGTCACGGCCAGCGCCAATCCGTTCCGCACTTCCTGGAGCCACATTCCTCCGGGAACGTTCGTGATGGTTCGCAGTTTGCCGGATAGCGTTACGGCATGCGGGTTTCCGGCGTTGCCGCTGTTGGAAGCAGTGAACCAGATTTCATCCCCCGCCGGCGACCAGGAGACCCCCTGCAAAGTGGTCCAACCCGAAGAAAGAATCTTCTCCTTGTTATTTTCTTTGCCATCGGAGCCAATCACGGCCAGCGTTCCCTCGTCGTCACCCGTCGGGTTCTGATGATCGGCAAACGCGATCCACTTCCCGTCCGGGGATATCTTCGGATGGCTGATCCAATTAATGCCGTCGAACAGAACCCTCCCAATCGGATACTCCAAACGCCAGTGTCCGTTCTCCGGCAGATAACGAACGACGGCCATATTCTCGCCGTCCGCGGCCCAGTCCGCGTCCTGGACATTGTCCAGCACTTCGCGCGGCGCTCCTCCGCTCAATGGAACCCGCGCCAGCGTGCCGGTCCGCGCATAACCGCCCAGGTTCGCGGAGTTCAGCCGCACCGCCAGCTCTCCACTCTTTGAGATTGACAGTATTTCCGCGTCTTTCACTCCCAGTTCGCGCGCGCCATGGTCATCGGCTCGCCCGATGTATAACTGGTTTTCGCCTCCATCCCACGAGGCGCTATAGACAATACTGCCGTCCGGCGTGAAGCGCGCATTGCCAATCGCACCCGTGCGGAATGTAATTGGCTGGTACTCTGCCAGGTGTGCGCGGCTGCTGCTTCGGCCCAACCACCAGCCCATCGCCATCGTCAATGCCGCCAGTCCCAGCGCAACGGCCAGTCCGAGTGGTTTGCGGCGCGGCGCAACTACTCTTTGTTGCGTGATCGCCGTCTCTGAAATCGGTGACTCCGCCAGCGCGCCCGTTCTTCCCGCCACCGAACCTTGCGCCGAGGTTACCGCGGAACTATCCGTCAGCGCTTCCAGATTGAACGCCAGATCTCCCGTCGATTGAAAACGCTGCGCCGGACTTTTCTCCAGACAATGGCGCACGATCCGCTCCAGTGCCGGCGGAACATTGCGCGCCGTTTCCGAAAGCTCGGCCGGTTCTTCCTTCAGAATCGCGCTCATGGTATCCGCGGGAGTTTCTCCCCGAAAGGCGCGCTGCCCGGAAAGCATTTCGTAGAGAATCGACCCAAACGAAAAAATATCGGAGCGATGGTCCGCCGCCTTTCCCCGCACCTGCTCCGGCGACATGTAGCCCGCGGTTCCCATCACCTGGCCGGGTTCGGTATTCACCTGTACGGTGGCCGCATCTGCGCCGGCATCCGTTTCCGGACGCGTCAGTTTGGCCAGGCCGAAGTCGAGAATCTTCACCCGGTCGTCATTGGTCAAAAACAAATTTTCCGGCTTCAGGTCGCGATGCACGATTCCCTTTTCGTGCGCCGCCGCCAGTCCCCGCGCCACCTGCAACGCGTAGTCAATCGCCTTGCGGCCGGAAAGCGGACCGCTCCGGATGCGGTCCCGCAAAGTCTGCCCTTCGAGCAACTCAGAGACAATATAAGGAGCGCCACGCTCCTCCCCAATATCGAAAATCGAAAGAATGTTCGGATGATTCAGGGCTGCAGCCGCTCGCGCCTCCTGCATAAATCGCTTTAGCCGGTCGGCATCGGCCGAGTACGAAGCCGGCAGAACCTTGATCGCCACAACCCGATTCAGCCGGGAATCCCACCCCCGATACACTTCGCCCATGCCTCCGGATCCCAGGAGGGACTGGATGTCGTAGGGGCCCAATTTTGTGCCGGATGCGAGGGTCATCTGAAGCTGTGGATTATATCGGACTTGATGTAATGGCGGGATTTATGAGACCAGTTCTAGCCTGTCAGGGCCGCGGCGCGCTTCCGCGTATCGGTCACAAATGCCTCGTCCTTTGGCGAATCGTTCTTCAGCGCATCAAGGTTGATCTCGACGTTGGCAAGCGCGCCTTCGAGGGCAGCTTTTGCCAGGGCGATCGAGGTGGTTAGATCCGACTTCATATTTGGATTGGTGATTGGCTTCAGCGTAGCCGCAATCTGCGCGACCTCAACAACTTTTTCGGCGACGCCCAGCGGGACGCTGGTCGCTTGCTTGAGCGCCGAGGGAATTGCGTCGTCGCCATTGGCAGGCTCTTTGGCTGACTTGTAGGCCTTCATGACGACGTTGTAAGACTCAGCGTCAGCATCGATTGCAGCCTTGAGTTCTTCACGAAGCTGGCCGAGTCTGGCAATCGCTTCGCTTAGCTGAGCCTCGTATTGTATGTATGCTTTCTTGCCCCGCGACATGGACGCAACCATGCTTGCGAGTCCGGCGGCCATGGCCCCGCTGGCGGCGGCGGCGCTGCCTCCTCCGGGAGTAGCGGTGGGCGCAGCCAGTTGTTCGATGAAGGGCTCGACTCCGGCGCGCAGGCCGCCGACAGCCATTTTGCCTCCCATGATTGCGGCCAGGCGGTTTTCGAGGATTAACGAGGAATCGAAATTCTCCACCTGGAGGAACCATTCCGCGGCTTGCTCCAACGCTTTCTTGGGAATCAATCCGACGATCTCGCTGGAGAGTGGGGTGACGCCGTAGCGGGCCGCTTCGCGTTTGACGAATTCGAAGACGCGGTGGACAGGAGTCTGCTCGAAGTCGGTGAGGTTCATCGAGACCTGGGCCAGGCCGCGCACCAGAAATCCGGCGGCTTTGACGTAGCGCAGGCCACCACTTGAAAAGCGCACGGCTTTGGCAATCTTCTTGGCTATATCTACGTCGGGGGTATTCAGGAAAACGTTGTAAGCCACCAGGGCCTTGCGCGCTCCGACTACGGTCGCGCCCGCCGTAGGATGGACGCGGGCTTCGCCGAAATCGGGCTTGCGGGCGGGATTGGAAGCAATGTCGGCACGGATGCCTTCGAATTGACCGCGGCGGATATTCTCCAGATTCTGGCGTTCGGGCGTGGCCGCGGCGGCTTCATAAAGGTAAACCGGGATCTGGAAGCGTTTCCATATCTCGGCTCCCACGTGGCGCGCCATGGCGACGCAGTCTTCGATGGTGACGCCGTCAATCGGGATAAAGGGCACGACGTCAGCCGCGCCCATGCGCGGATGCGCGCCCTGGTGTTTGGTGAGATCGATCAATTCGGAGGATTTACCGACTCCCCGGATGGCGGCTTCCTGGATGGCATCGCGGTCGCCGACAAGCGTGATGACGCAGCGGTTGTGGTCGGAATCCATCTCCTGATCCAAGAGATAAACTCCGGGACCTTTCATGGCATCGATGATGGCATCCACTTTGGCCTTATCGCGGCCTTCGGAAAAATTAGGAACGCATTCGACAAGAGTGCTGGGCATGGCCAGAAGGATAACGGGCGGTGGATGGGTCAGGCAACTGGTTGGGCGATATGTCGCCAATGCTACCGCTAATGCAAGCCGCGGCCAAACGTCATACGAAGCACATAGGCATATTTAGCCGGAGCCTGGGCAGGAAGTTGCAGGTGCAGGCCGTCGGCCCGCTGTTCGAATCGGAGTTTTGCATCACTGCCTATCAGGGCGACCGATTGCACGGGTTCGCCACCTGCCGTCTGCGCGAGCGAGTGAATTACGGCCTCTCCATTTGTCGGCCACGCAAGTCCGATTGCGTAAAGTACATCGGCCTTGGTTGTAAAACGGAAATCCTCGGCTGTGTAGTTAGCGATTTCGGAGTCATGAAACGATCCCGACGCCACCTTCGTGGGACCCTCGCCATAAACCCTCCACGGACGAGTACCGTAGATCGCGTCTCCGTTGATGGTCAGCCAGGCACCGACATCAAGCAGCACCCGCTGCACCGGTTCAGGGATTGTGCCATCCGAGCGCGGCCCGATGTTCAACAACAAGTTGCCGTTCTTGCTGACGATATCGATGAGTTGATCGAGCACAAATTCCGGTGACTTGAAAGTGTCGTCCTTGATGTAGCCCCATGACTTGTTGCTCACGGACGTATCGGTCTGCCAAGGCAGAGGGCGAATCTCGCCGAGTTGGCCGCGTTCGATATCGAGGACAGCAGAGTGCTCCTGCATGGCGTAATCCTTGTAGTTGATGACTCCGACATGATCGCCATATTTCCGGGAGCTGTTGTAATAGAACGCAGCGAAGCGGGCGAGATCGCGCCGGATCGACGCCTGCCCGATCCACCAGTCGAAGTACACGATGTCAGGATGATACTTCTGAACCAGTTCCGCGGATCGCGCCAGCCAGTCGTTGGTCCACGCGGATGAGACGTACGTGAAATCGTTGCCCACGGGCGTCCCCCACTGGATCACGCCGGTTTGTGCTGGACCATAGAAGGCGGCGTATTGCGGGTCATTCACGTCAGACTGGATCTTGCGGCCCGCGCCCATGAAGAAATCGTGTTCCACTCGATGCGAAGACACTCCAAAATGCAGACCTTCCGCCCGCACGGCTTTGGCCAGATCCCCGATGACATCGCGATGCGGCCCCATTTTGGCTGCGGTCCAGTCGCTCAACCCACTGTCGTACATGGCAAAACCATCGTGATGCTCCGCGACGGGCACGACGTACTTCGCTCCCGCCTTCTTGAATAACTCGGCCCATGCAGCAGGATCGTAACGCTCTGCCTTGAACATGGGGACGAAGTCCTTATAGCCAAACTTGTCCTGGGGACCATAAGTGGCAATGTGGTGCTTGTAGGCGTCGGATCCCGGCTCATACATATTTCGCGGATACCATTCGTTGCTGAAGGCAGGGACCGAATAGACGCCCCAATGAATAAAAATGCCGAATTTTGCATCCTTGTACCAATCAGGTACTTCGTATCTTTGAAGTGATTCCCAGTCCGGCTGGAACGGGCCCTGGCGATTCACATCATCGACTTCTTTCAGAAGTGCGGCGCGTTCAGCGTCATACTTGCCGCTGGCCTTCTGCCATATCTGATCAATGGTAGCTGGATCTTCCGAGGCAGTAGGAGTCGTGGCGCTCTGGGCATGCAGACGGGGAAAAGCGGACAGCAACAAGACAATAGCGCCGAGCCAACGAGCCGATAAACGTAAACGATGCGACAACATCCTATCGCTCCATTAACCGCGAGATTGAATTTATAGCGCGTCGGTCAACCCAGCGCCGTATCCCTAAACCGGCATTTTCCAAAACAAAGGGGCCGGACTTAGCATCTCAGGTTAAACTCAACCAGTATAAAGATTTCAATCAGAATCTTTGCTTCCAGACAAGTTGCCAGTAGTCAAGGTCCTCCCACTCATGATTCACCGGTACGGTCTGATCGTTGTCATTGCGGTTGCATTCCTGCTTGCGCAACAAGGGACTGCTTTGGCGCAGAGTGCCCCTGAGGTGGCAGTCAAGCGGCTCCCATTCGTCAGCCCGATCTTCGGCGACAACATGGTGTTGCAGCGCGGCAAAATGAACACCATCTGGGGATGGTCAGAACCGGGCGACAGAGTCCGTGTTGAGATTGCGGGCAAAGGTGCATCCGGCGTTGCGGGAGCCGACCGTCGCTGGCAGGTGAAGATTCGCCTGCCGGGTGCCGGTGGACCCTACACCCTCAAGATCAAAGGTCTTCAAACGGTGGAACTCCACAATGTGCTGGTCGGAGATGTCTGGCTGTGTGGCGGCCAATCGAACATGCAGGTCGGCCTCAACGCTGCACGGAATGGGGAAGAGGAAGTCAAGGCCGCCAACTACCCGGAGATTCGTTACTTCTCGGTTGCACCTCGCGCGGCATACCACCACACGGATATTCCGGAAGGGATATGGACGGTGGTGTCGCCCGAGACAGCAGACCGGGTGTCGGCGGTCGCGTACTACTTTGCGCGCAAGGTGCAACACGAGATCCATATTCCTATCGGTTTGGTCGTGGATGCCCTTGGTGGAACTCCCGCCGAGGCCTGGACGAGCGCCGAGGCGCTTGGCGCGCTCAAGGACTTCGATATTCCGTTGGCAGAACTGGCGAGACTGGCCGCGGCAGGCGCTCCTGAATACGGGAACTATGTGATGCATTGGTATGACCGGTATGACCTCGGCCTGAAACGAAACTGGGCGGCTCCGGATCTGGACGATTCGACTTGGAAGGCCGTCGCCATTCCGGGCGGTTTCTCTGAATTGGGCGTGCCCGACACTCCGGCGCTGGTCTGGTTCCGAAGAGACATCGTGCTGCCGGACCCGGTTCCGGAGGGGCACGCTTTGGTGTTTCTTGGCTCGATTGAGCGAATGGACACGGTGTACATCAACGGGAAGCAAGTGGGCGCCAGTGCGTGGGTCGAGAACCCCCGCGTTTACGTGATTCCCGATGGCGTGCTGAAACCGGGCGGGAACGTTGTGGCGATTCGTGTTTTGAAGACGCAGCCGCAAGGAGGATTTCTCGGCAAAGCGGAAGAGTTGCACCTCTTGCTCGGAGACAAGACCAGCATTCCGCTGGCGGGCAGATGGAAAGGTCAACTGAGCGTCGATTGTCGTCCGCCACAGCCCTTGCCTATCGCCAACGAGAACTGGCCGGTCATGCCCACGGTGCTTTACGAAGGGATGCTGGCGCCCATTGCACCACTTTCGATTACGGGCGCCTTGTGGTATCAGGGCGAGCAGAATTCAGAACGTGGATTCCAATATCGCAGAATTCTCCCCGTTATGATTGCGGACTGGCGAAGGCTCTTCGGGCAGGGCGACTTCCCTTTCTACATTGTCAGCCTGCCAGCGTTCCGGCAGCGCAGTGAGACACCTGCCGACGACACCTGGGCAGAAACGCGAGAATCCCAGGCGCTCACCGCCGCCCGCGTTCGCAACTCGTGCCTGGCAGTGACCATCGACACAGGCGATCCCGACAATATCCATCCCAAGGACAAACTGCCGGTCGGCGAGCGCCTCGCCTTCTGCGCGTTGGCAAGACACTACGGCAAGAAAGCACCTTATTCGGGACCAACTCTTGCTTCGGTCAAACGTCTTCCCGACTCGATTCGACTGTGCTTCGGACACACGGATGGCGGCCTGGTGGCGAAAGGCGGAACTTTAGGAGAGTTTGAAATCGCTGGAGCAGACCACAAGTGGTATTGGGCGGATGCGCACATCAAAGGCAAGACCGTCGTTGTTTCATCGCCCTCGGTTCCGAACCCGAAAGAGGTCCGTTATGCCTGGCAGTCGAATCCGATGGCCACGCTGTTCAACGGTGCAGGATTACCAGCCGCTCCTTTCAGAACAGATACCTGGACTGGGATGACGGAGGCTCACCGGCCATACTGAAATAGGACGTGGCAGATCGATGGAAAGCGCTCCGCGTTGCCCATGTTCCCCTCGATGACGACTGCGGACAAAGGTCAACAGAGGCGTTACACTGACATTCCACCTGGTACAAAGAACCGGCCAGGTCAGAGTGAGGCACAGGATGAAAACGCGTCGGCAGTTCCTGTCCCAATCCGCAATGCTCACCGCTGGCGCGCTACTATCTTCCTTGGGCGCGACGGCGCATCCGACGCAACCGAGCGTCAGCTTTCCCGCCAACCCACGCGACCGCCTGGCCGTTGCCTCCTATCCCTTTCGCGACTTCATTCTCCCGGCGGAGTATGTGAGCGCTTCGGCCTCCCCTACTGCGCCGAAGATGGAGCTTACCGAATTCGCCGCGCACGTAAAGTCCCGATTTAACATCAACAAGATCGAACCCTGGAGCAGTCATTTCCGGTCACTCGAACCGAAGTATCTGGATGATTTCCGCGCGGCACTCGACAGGGCAAAATCTGCGGTCGTCAACATCGCGTTCGATGGACAGCACAGCTTCTACGCCGCCGACCGCGCCGAGCGCGAGCGGGCAGTCGCCGACAACAAGCAGTGGATTGATGCCGCCGCCACTCTCGGCTCTCCCAGCATCCGCACACACATCGCCCCGGCTGACAACCAACCGCCCGATCTCGACCGGTCCACTGACACGCTCCTCCGGATCGTGGAACACGCCGCCACGCGCAATGTCGTCATCCATCTGGAAAACGACGACGGAGTGACGGAAGACCCGGTGTTTCTGGTGAAGCTGATTGACAAGGTGAACAGCCCATGGCTGCGGGGCCTGCCCGATTTTGGAAATTCACTGATGCATAAGGCTCCCGAAGATGCCTATGCGGGGGTCGAGGCCATGTTTAGCCACGCTTACGGCATCTGCCATGTCAAACTATCGGAGGCGACCGAAAAAGGGGCCAACGTGCAGGTGGACCTGGCGTATGTTTTCGCAATCCTCAAGAGGACCGCATTCCGTGGCTACCTTTCGATGGAGTACGACAATTCCGGCGACCCTTACAAGGAAACCGAGGAACTGATCGCCAAGTCCTTGCAGTTTCTGTCTTAGACGTGAAGGAAGTTGCGGAAACGCGCGACTGTAGAATCCCCGGTTAAGGTTCTGACCTAACAATTGGCATGGTGGAAGCGCAGTTTCAACGCATGTAATGGCCAGGCGTCGTGCATGGCGGCCGTACCAACTTGACGTGGGGTATCAGTTTAGTCCCTGCAGCAGGTAGAGTTCAGAGAGCTGTCGCAGCGTGCCGTAGGCAAAGTACTGTCCGTCGGGTGTGGTCAGGACCCGGATGACGCCGAACCCGCCAGTCGGATCGCGCATTTCAAGCGTCTTCACCGGATGGCGCTCGTGCCCTCTGTTCCGGTAGCTCAGTACAGCAATACGACGCAAGCAGTGGCAGGAACCGTTGCTCCGGTGGTAGTTGCCGCAGGCGGGGCAATGAGTTCGACGGGAGCCGCCGCCAGCTCGACGACCGATGTCGCAACGACCACCGTCACCCATTTCACTAGCGATGGCGGCATGCAGGCGATCTCGGAGTCGGGCACCCCAAGAGCTGGAACCTACGTTACAACTCCGGGTGAAATACCGTCAGGTTCAACAAGTGGACAAGTGGAATCGATACTCGAAATCGGAGAGGGCAAAGGCACTAACTCAATCAGTTTGACACTCCAAGCTCGAATCTGGGGGTTCCAGAAAACGGCCCCACAACTAGCGGCAGCGCACAGCAGTTTCAACTGCAGGAACCGACCCAAATCAATCCAGCCGACTTTAAGAAGACGGATCCACAACCGGAATAAACTTATGAATTTAAGCAAGCCTGTTCCCTATAAAGAAGCCTTCCCTGAAGGCACGAAAGTGAAGGTTGCTGATTCCGCTTTCTTAACGGAGTTCAAGGAGACGTGGAAGTACCATCACAAACTCCAGCCGGAGCAACTGGGTTATGCCGACAAGGCTACGACGGTGAAGAAGGTTGGTTTTTATCACGGGGGCGACCCGGTTTATGAACTGACCGACGTCCCCGGTCTCTGGCTCGAACAGTGCTTGCGTCCAGCCTGAATGGTTATGCTTACGATGGCGTAGCTGCAGCTACGATGCGCTCCGGATCGTGTCTGATCAGCATGGTGTAGCAGTTTTCCCCTGTCTGTATCTTTCCCCCGCCATTCATTGACGAGCGGATCCAGCGTCCGTAAGATGTAGCGACCCAACAGCCAGGCATGGGTGAACTCCCCCTCGCCCTGGATGCCAGACAGGAGACTGCATTCATGAAGGCCCTTTGCAAAGTGGGTGCGCATGCGCCCGAGTGGTCGTACGGTGTCCCAAGGCCGAAGGGGGCGCTTCTCGTCCTGTCAGTGGCGCTCGTCCTCGTTGCGCTGGCTCCGGAGGTGCGGGCTCAGGGGCTGACCGCTCCGGCCGTTGCGGCCCCTTCGTCAACCAGTCCCGCCGACCGCGTCTACCGTAACGGGGTCATCTTCATGGCCGATGCCCGGAACGGAATCGCCGAGGCGCTGGCGATTCGCGACGGGCGGATTGTTTACGCCGGCAGCAACCAGGGCGTTGCGCCTTTTGTCGGCACAGGCACCGTGTTGGTGGACCTGAAGGGACGGTTTCTGATGCCCGGCCTCGTCGACGGTCACATGCATCCGCTCGAAGCCGGTGTGAAATTGTTGAAATGCAGTCTCAACTACGAGTCGCTGACGATTGTCGAAATGCAGCAACGTATTCAGGCTTGCCTTGACCACGCGGCATCCGGAGATGCAAACGCATGGCTCGAGGTGGTGAGCTGGTTCCAGGAGAGCATGCGCCCGGCGGGCGTGAAGACGAGCCGCGCCACCCTCGATGCTCTGAAAACCACCCGGCCGATTCTGGTCACCTCTTCATTTGGGCACACGGCACTTGCCAACACACGCGCCCTCGCACTCGCCAAAGTTACGGCCAGCACCCCGGAGCCAATCGGCGGCAAGATCTGGCGGGACGAACATGGCGAGCCGACGGGGTTACTCGAAGATAGCGCGCAGTCCGCGTTCTCCGATCTGCTGCCGCAGCCAACGGACGCCGAGTACGTAGCTGCCGCGACGGCAGCACTCAAGACGATGAACAGTCAAGGCGTCACGAGTTTCCTCGACGCTGCTGCTCCGTCCGAGTCCATGTCTGCGTTTTCGGCCGTGCGCCGCGCCGGAGGCCTGACGGCGCGGGCGCACTTTGCACCCGTGATCGAGCCCAACGAGACTGGCGATTTGCCCGGCGCTGTGGCGCGGGTGGTCGCATTTGCGAAGCGATATGACGAGGGCGCGATCGCGCGCGCCCCCGGCGTTACGGTCCGAAATGCAAAGCTGTTTCTCGACGGAGTGATCGCCGCTCCCGCGCTCACAGGGGCGATGCGCGAGCCGTACCAGATGAACGCCGGAACGGCGGAGAAACCGCATTGGGTACCCGGCCCCAGCCGAGGACCTGCAGTTTACTTTTCCGCGGATGCTCTGGCGACCGTGCTGGTGGAACTCGGTCGCGCCGGGATCGATCCCCACATGCACGCCGACGGGGACGGAGCCGTCCATGCTGCGCTCGATGGNNATGAAGATTCTGGAACCGTCGGGGCTCCTGGCAGCGGCCGGGGCGCGCATCGCCTTCGGCAGCGACTGGCCGGTAGACCAACTGGACGAATGGTTTGCCCTCAAGGTTGGCGTGACGCGCACGAACGCGCCCAGTTCGCCCCCCGAGTATCGGGGCCGGCTCGGTAACGATCCCGGGTTGTCGCGGGAGGCTGTGCTCCGGGCCGCGACGATCGATGCGGCCTATGAGCTTCACGAGGACGAGGCGACCGGGTCGATCGAGGTCGGCAAGTTCGCGGACCTCATCGTGCTCGACCGCAATCCGCTCCAGGTGCCGCCCGAGGATATCGCGAAGATCCAAGTGCTGGAAACCTTCGTAGGAGGCAATATCGTATACGAAGCCTCGGCGGCACAGCACTAAGGCGGTCCGAATCCGCCCCGGGCAGATTCTATCGAAGTGGCGCGACGCCGCAGGGACGGGCAGACCTCCCGCACGGCTCTCTTCCTGACCACAGCCATGCAGTTTTCGCGGTTCGGCGTGCCTAGGGTCACAGGCCCTTATGACGTAAATCACAGACCCAGCGGTCATACAACGGCAGAATCGGTAGACCACTTCGCAAAGGAGTAAGGCTATGGCTTCCGCTGCTACTCCCATCAAGCCAGAATTGCTACGAACGCTTCCATCCGATGCCGCGCGCCAGATTCAATGGCGATTCGCCGACCGCTACGATCTACAGATGCTGGTGCAGTCAGCGCGATCGGTGGCCCGTGGTCCGGTAGCGCGCCTGGTGGCCAGCGGTGGCCGCAATTCGCATGATTGGACGCCGGCCAAGGCCGAATTGTTGTCAGCCTTCGATGCATCCGGGATCACGGCCGTCTTCATGGAGCCGGAGCAAGGTGGATTCATCGCCGGCCCGAAGAACCTGGCACTGGCGCTGGTCGCGTTCGAACTGGCATGGGTGGATGGGGGTGCCGCAACCGCCAGCCTGGCAGGATGTCTGGCCCTGGCGCCGATTCACGAGCGCGGCACACCCGAGCAGCAAGCAAAGTACATGCAGTTGGCCGCACCGCCTCAGCCGGGAGAGGATCGAAAACCCTGGCGAGGAGCATTCTGCCTCACTGAACCCATCCCCTATGTTGGCGTCGATACCGGAATGCTCAACGGAAAAATCCGCATCGCCGAGTGGAAAGACGGGGAGGAGCCGACTCTGCAGGTGGAAAAGCGCGGGCGCTTCATCACTAACATTGGGTTTGCCAACTTTGTGACGGCAGCGGTGGATTCGGGCGACGAGCGCATCAAGGGAAGCTGCATGGTGATCCTGGAAGAAGGCGATCCCGGCACATTTGATCGCGGCACACCCACGCGCAAGCTGGTGCATCAACTGTCTTCGACCGGCGATCCGATTTTCAGTCTGCGCATTCCGGCCAGCCGGATTGTCGGCGGCTATGACGTGAAGGATGGCGTCATCGTGCCGCGCTACAACCACAGCGAAGTCATTGAAGCCGTATTCCGCCGGACGCGCGTGACCGTGGGCATCATGACCGCGGCGAAATTGTTATCAGCGGTCGAGCCGGTCATTCGCTACCAGCGTGGGCGGTTCCGCGGCGCGGAGACGGCGGCGCCAGGATCGGTGCGCTACGAACTCGGGTTGCAGGCGCGCGAAGACACATTGCATCGACTGGTGGACGTGTGGGCGACCGGCGAGGCTGGAGCATCGCTTGGATTCGCAGCGGCACGGACGTTCGACGAACTGGATCCACTGGAGCGTGAGGCCGACAAATTGCTGGGCGTGCAAGGAATCACGAGTGCCAAAGCGCGCGCCAAACTGCAACGCGAAGTTTCGGAACGGGCGGCAGATCTGGTCCGCTTGCCAGCCGGTGATCCCAAAAGAGCACAACTGGAGTCCGATCCGCTCCTGCGTTTCGTTCTCCTGGATTCGCTGGCCGACGTCTTGTGCCCCGCCACCAAGCTGTGGAACACCGGTTGGGGTGCGCAGATGATGCGCGAAGCGGTCAGCCTGATGGGCGGGTACGGCATCACGGAAGACTGCCCGGGCTTCCTCGGCAATAAGTGGATGGATGCGCAACTGGAAGCTACTTACGAAGGCCCAGAAGCAGTGCAACGCCGTCAGTTGTCGATCACCATGACCAATCCGCTCTTCCGAGCGCAGTTCCGAGCTTGGATCACGGAGATGCGCGGGATCGCGTCCGAGCGTCCCGGGACGGGCGCATGCGCGCTGGCAACGGCCATGGGAATGTGGCTGTGGACGCTGGAACGTTTGCAGAGCTCGACCGATGCCGACGGCGGGCGTCTCTACCAGAGCGCGCGCCAGGGTGTGACGTTCCCGCTGGCCGACGCGCTCTGCTGGCTGCTCGCGGCGCGCTGCCAGATTCTGGATGCGATCGAACTGGAGCGGAATGGACCCAGCGATCCCGCCGTTGCCGAGGGACTGGCTGGCCTGGTCAATTTCATGACCGACCTGTGCCACGTGCAGTCGGCGCGGGCCAGTGGAGAAGTGGCGCGCATCTGTGCCGAGTTGGTCTTCGGATACAACCGTCACCCCGCCTGGGACGAAGCGGGATACCGGGGCTGCTACCAGCAGGATGAGTTGGATTCTCTCGAGGGCATCATTCCGGGCATCGGTTCCTACGGCCTTGATGTAATCGGAAGAGATGGCTCGCATCCTAAGAAGGCTGGCCCTTGTGCGAAGTGCAATGGAGCCGACCAGTTTCTCTCGCTGCAAACGAAGCTCTCCACTTGCCTCACCGGCTGCCGGCTATCCAAGGACCGGGCTGCTGAAGCGATTTCGAAGCTCATGATTCCGGAGGCGCTGGACTACCCCGCATGAGCGGCGATTCCCAAGAACCGGCCGCTGCGATTGAGCAACAGAAGATCGAGCGGCAGCAGATGTCGGTCGACATTGCCTGCGTGGGTTTCGGTCCCGCGATGGGCGGTTTCCTGACGACGTTGAGCCGCGGCTTGCTAAATCCCGATGGCTCGGTGCGGCTGGAAAGTGCAACGTCTCCCGGTTTGCCTCTGCAGGTCATTTGCTACGAGCGAGCCGACGGGCTGGGCTTCGGAGTCTCGGGCGCGGTCACACGGGCGCGCGGGATACGCGCCAGTTTCCCCGATGCAGACCTCACACAGATTCCAATGTCGTCGGCTGTGAAGAAGGAGAAGCTCGTATATCTGCTCGATCCCACGCGCGCAAGCACACGCTCCTTTGCGTTCAGGGCTGCTGACCGCGCGCTTCGCACACTTGGCTTTATCTTCGGAGTGAAACACGAGGCGTTCGAGCTGCCATACACGCCGCCGTTCATGCAAAAGCACGAGGGAATGGTGCTGTCACTTGGCCAGTTCAACCAGTGGGTCAGCGATCAAATTGCAGCGTCCGGCCTGGTGCAAATCTGGCCGGGCATGCCCGTCGCCGAACCGCTGATTGAAGGTGACGGGGTTACAGGTGTGCGGCTCGCCGATCAGGGGACCGATCTTCAAGGCCATCCCGAGGCGGGTTTCACGCCGGGCATGGACCTGCGCGCCGCGCTGACGGTGGTGGGCGACGGACCGGTGGGAGCGGTCGGACGGAAGATCGACGCGCAGATTGGAATGCCTCCGGGTCACGAGTCGCGCGAATGGGCGCTCGGGATGAAGATGGTGGTCGAACTCCGCGAAGATAGCGGGCTGGAGCCGGGCACGGTCTTGCACACCATCGGGTTCCCGGAGCCGGAAATTTTCGGTTTTCTCTACGTTCATCCTGAAAGGCTGGCTTCGGTTGGCATTTTTGTTCCGTCGTGGTTCCGCAGTCCGGTGCGCACGGCCTATCGCTACCTGCAGCACTTCATGCTTCATCCTTATTTATGGCGTTATCTCGAGGGCGGAACGCTGAAGTCGTGGGGAGCGAAATCGTTGCAGGAATCGGGCCGCCACGGCGAGCCATTTCTGGCGGGCAATGGGTATGCCCGCATTGGCGAGGGCTCGGGAAGCACGAATGTGCTCGCCGGGTCGGGAGTGGATGAAGCTTGGACCACGGGAGTGCAACTGGCGGAAGCTGTCATTGAATTGGCGGAACAGAAACACGCGTTCACTCGCGAGAACCTCGAAGCAACCTACGTCAACCGCCGCCGGGCGAGCTGGGTGGATGACGAATCGAAGATCGCAGCCGACGCGCGCAATGGATTCCAGAGGGGCGTCGTCACGGGAATGATCGGCATGGCCGTCGCGGGGTTGACCGGCGGACGTGTGACGCCAGCCGCACGTGCATCATCCCGCCAGTTGCCGTCGCTTGAGGAGGCTTACGGCTCGCGAATTTCGCCGGCCGAACTGAAACAGATGCAAGAGGAATGCGCCGCCAAGGGCACTTCCCTGCATGACCGTATCATGGACCGCTGTGGCTGGCCGCAGATTCCGATGGATGGCAAGCTGCTGATCTCACACCAGGACGCACTGCTCATGGGCGGAGGCGTGCAGGCATCGCCCGGCTATGCGAATCACGTAAGCTTCCGTCGTCCCGAACTCTGCCGCGCCTGTGAGACCAAGTTGTGCGTTGAAATGTGTTCAGGGCAGGCGATCACTCGCGGCGAAGACCCAGTCCCCGCCTTCGATCGCGAGAAATGTGTTTACTGTGGCGCGTGCCTGTGGAATTGC
>PMBA01000042.1 GCA_003152795.1 Acidobacteriaceae bacterium
GTGGAGCGGTTCTGGACCAGGGACTAGCGGCCCCGCTAGCGGCTAGGAGAAGAATCTACAGCTTGATGCCAATGCGGTTCGCGAAATTGACCCTGTGCAGCAAGATCCGGCGGGCAGGATCGGCAAAGTATTCGTCGGTCGCGCGGCGGGCGCCGAGGGCGTGTCCATAGTCATCGATAATGAGCAGGCCGCCCGAAACAAGCTTGGGATAGAAGTGTTCGAGCTCGGCCTTGGTGCTGTGGTAGGTATCGGTGTCCAGTCGGAGGAGAGCGATCTCTCCGTTCTGGTTGTCCGCGGCCGTCCTTTCGATGTCGCCCTTGACCAGGCGGATTCTCTCACGGGGATAGCCCATGGACTCGATGTTGTCGGTCGCGATTTGATCGAAATCGGCGAACCGGGTCTTGATGGAATCGCCATACCAGGTGACGTCGTCCGGCGCTTGCGCGCCCACGAAACCCTGGAAACTGTCGTACAGCCAGAGGTCCCGCGATACATTCTTGAGCGACAGCAGCGTCTTGGCGATAAGCATCGAGGCACCACCAAAGAAGACTCCGCACTCGACGAAGTCGCCCTTGATGCCCTTGGCGACAATGTAGCGCACGGCCTCGTACAGGCTCCACATGGGCTCCATCGGGAGCTGCGTGAAGTCGTGCACCTCGGGCAAGATTTGCCAGAACGCCTCGTCCTTCATCTCGTGAAACTGCTTCTGCAGATTCTCCTTCGAATAGGGCGGCTTGCACATGGCGAGGCCGCGCTGGGGCAGCGAGACCTGCCGTCCTCTCGTCGGCAGATAACTGACCGGCGGCGCGGGAACAAGCCTGTTGAGGATGGCGTCGCGAAGGTTGGAGAGCAGCATGGTCGGGCACTCTATCAGACAACCGGGGAGGGATTCGACTGGGCGAGGCGTCCTCGCGTCTTTGACCTTCGCAGGGGTTCGTCAGGACTACGCCCCTGCCGCTCAAGCGCGAGGTTTCGGCCATGCGCTAGCCCGGGTGAGCAGTCGGCGAGCCCAAGCTAGCCGTGGCGGTCCAGCTGGCGGCCGCGGATCATCCGGGCGACCCTTTGCGGGATCCAGGTCCCCGACCAGAGCGAAGTAGTCCTTCACCGGAAAGGCATCGCGGCTCTGGTGAATGCAGTCGCGCAACAGTCCCAAGCCGAACTGCAAATAACCGGGGCGCCGGATGCGAATGGCGGTGAGGGCAAGCGCGACCTGGGCGGAACGTCCCGCCGCATATTCCGGCCAAGGCGCGACAATCTCTCGCAATTCGGCGTCTGGCACGGTGAGATAGTGTCCGAGCACGCCGATCGTCTCCCATGCCGTGCGTGCGAGGTTCGGTGGTGATGGTGCGCTTGTATTGCGCTCATTCGCTAGCACACGAAACGCAGTCACAGGTTCAGCCATCACGTGAATATCGAAGTGGCGGCAAATGCGTACCCACATCTCGAAATCAGGCAGATTCATCAGGAGAGGGTCGTACAAGCCGACCTCGTCGTAGGAGCGTCGACGTATCATGAGCGTGGGGTGGCATAGACAGTTGCCAGATTCGAAAAAATGCCTCAGCCATTGCACCCGTGTGCGGTTCTGCTTGGTGAAGAGCCGCGCGAAGACGTGCTGTGACTCGTCCAATTCGCGGTCGGCCTCGTCGACAACCTTAGGCATACCGAAAACCGCACCCACGCCGGGGTTGGCATCAAGGTACGCAACCTGACGAGCAAGCTTTTCCGGCAGGAAGTAATCGTCCGAATTGAGAACCGCCACGTATTCCCCGGACGAGCGAATGATGGCATTGTTCAGCGCATCTACAGCGCCTCGATTTTCGGGAAAGACCTGCAAGCGAATACGCGGGTCTGCAAACCTTCGAACTACCTCCGCGGTGCCGTCGCGCGATCCATCGTCCGTAATCACGATCTCAAACTCGGCGAAAGACTGGGCGAGCACACTTTCGACCGATTGCCGGACGAACGCAACATGATTGTAGGAAGCCATGACCACACTGACTTTGGGACTCATCGCTACGCCTCCTACCGGTTCTTGTGCGCACTACCCCGAATTTGTGGCGGCGCGGCTGCTGATCACCTTTGCAGGCACCCCGTAGGCAACCACGTCGGCCGCCAAGTCTCGCGTGACGACAGCTCCCGCGCCGACGATGGTCCTTTCGCCGATGCTTCGGCCTTCCAGCACGACGGCGCCGAGACCAATCCAACTTTCGTCACCCACCCGGACCGCACCGGCAAGGTGAGCTCCGGGCGACAGGTGGACAGCGTTTCCGAGCACGCAGTCGTGGTCGACCGAGGCGCAGGTGTTGACGATCACGTTTTCGCCGAGAGTGGCGTTTGGATTCACAACCGCACCGGCCATGAGCACTGCTCCGCCTCCGATCCGAACATCGGCAGCGAGCGTCGCGCGCGGATGAACCGCCTGGCCGAGGACGTAACCCGCCGCAACAAATTCAGTGGCGATTCTTCTGCGCGCGGCATTGTCGCCAAGCGCAAGAATCACGTGCCGGATCCCCTGGGCCATGAGCTTTCCCATCTGCTCTCTGCCGCCCAGCACGGTTGCATCACAAAAGCGCTGTTCATGCCTCTCCGGATAGAAATCGTCTAGAAATCCCACGAGCTCATAGTCCGAACCAACGCGGACGATGTCCGCAACCACCCGAGCGTGTCCGCCGGTGCCCAAAATCACTAGAGGGATTCTCACCGGCAAACCATACCATAGTGGACAGATTTCAGATCCAACGGCCACGCTGTCACCGGGGTGGGTGAGGTCCCAGATCGATCGCCCGGCTCGGGAGGTAGCCGAAGGATCAGCGTCACCGTGTCTTGTGTCGCCACCGCATCGTAGAGCGGGGTCGAGTCAAGCAGCCGTAAAGGCGAACGCGATCCTCTTGCCCGTAGATCTGCAGGCGTGCTTCATCCGAGCACACGCCGGGATCTGAAAACGTCGATGCGAGCAATTCGCTGTAGGGCGTTTGCAGAATGGCGTATCCGCCTACCTTGAGCACGCGGCGTACCTCGGACAGGGCGCGAAGATCGTCGGCGACGTGTTCGAGCACGTGATTGGCAATCACCAGATCGAAGGAGGCGGTCGGGTAGGGAATGCTCAGCAGATCGATGCGTTCGACCCCTGGACGGGATGGGAAGGGATCGGCCAGGATGTGCCTGGCTGGGCTTGCCCTTTCGATGAACGATGTCAGCCGCGCCTCTGGCGCGAAATGCAGAACATGGCTGCCTCGGATCTTTGCCATCAACTCCGCCTGGCGCAGATAGAGCAGCAGATGGCGTTCGCGATCGTGGCAACCGCAGACAGGGCACAAGTAGTTGTCGAGATCGCTTCCTATGACCCGGAAGGAGCGTAGCAAGGGCGGGGCGTCTCGCCAACCGCCGCGGTAGGGAAGAAATCGCCATACCCGCGCTCCGCACAGGCAGCATTCTCGTGGCGTGCCCAGTGGCAACCTGGCCATCGTTTGGCGGAGTCTACGAACCCAGATGTCCACTCTTGCTCTCATGAGTTTCCTTGACCGGACAGGGCCAAGCGAAAGCGACGGACCAAGTCCAGGCCCTGGCGGCGTGCCAGGGGTGCAACCATGAGTCCGAGAACAGCAACCAGCACGGTCGTTAGTGCAATGGCCGCCAGGACTTGTATCCTCCCTGAAAATGGTAGCCCAACCAGGCGAGCGGCCGCAAGGACCACGCCTTCCATCAAGACCACCAAGCCTACATCGAAGGCGAGCCAACGGCGCCAAAATCCAGGCAAGATACGGGAGTGAATATAGGACAACCACGAGACGAGCCAGAGCGCGTTGCAAGCAAGCCAAATCGACCCCGTCCCGACCGCACCCGCATAGCGCGCAGCCAGGTAGCCGCCGGGCACCCAGAACAATCCAAAGACGCAACTTCCAACAATTTGCCAGCGCAAGCGTCCGAATGCGAATTGCACCGCGAAGGCAAGGCTGAGCACGGACGCCGTGGCGTTGCCGAGAGCGTAAAGCGAAAGGATGGGTGCGCCTCGCTGTGCAATTTCGGTGTTACCGGTCCA
>PMBA01000450.1 GCA_003152795.1 Acidobacteriaceae bacterium
CCGGTGAACCAGCGCCACGCCAGGTGCATGCGCAGTTCCTCCACCAGTTTCCGCCCACGCCTGTTAACAGCAGTTATTCAGGACTGCAACTCTATCTTCGAGAGAATCTGGTACGAAGAGCATCCACGAGTCGGCAAGACCCAAGAAACAAAAGCACAATGAGAATTGCAAAGCACGCGAATGCATCATTCGCAAACTCGTCTGGTTTATGACGATTCGCGACAAATGTCACCACAAGGATGAGCGGGATTGCAGTCGCAATGGCAATGCGCCTTCTAGACTTCGGAAATTGACCCCAATATGAAAGCGTTTTGTTTCGCACAAAAATCACCGCTAATCCGCCAACTGAGCCTACGACAAAGCACAGGATGAGGAAGCCCCAACCCGCCATCCGCTCCATGTGCATGCTGAGAGCGGAAAGAAAAACCAGAAGCAGCACTGCGACCACTAACCACGGATGCTGTCGTAGCTTGTCCATGCCAGCGATTCTATGCTGGTAGTTGACGTAACATCGCCATATCACCCCCGCCTCTTGAAGGAACCCTTCTATCGCGAAGCGCAACGGCGGCGCGTTCTCGAACTCGTCATAGGTGTGGAAGAGACTGCGCCAATTCCCACCCTCACCTTCGCTGCGGCCAGAGGGCCTTGCCCGTCTTGTAGCCACATGTCGAGCCCGTCAACGGCAACCTGCCTGAAAACAGAGATTCTGACTGAAAAACGGGATCACGTGATTCTGAATGCGATCGGCGACCTTGCTCGTGTGAGTGCCCTCGTACACCTCGAAGCTGTTCGCGATTCCGTACTTATCAAGAATGTCATGCAGTTTGGCGGTATCGACGCGTAACCCGTCCTGGTCACCGACATCGATCGAAATACCGTGATACTCGCGCAGATTGTCGATGTACTGGTCTACAAAGGCAAGCGGTGCATTGGCTGTCCACTTCGCGAGGACATCGGGCTGAGGTTGGCCGTCTTTTGTCGGCAGATCAAGATACAGTGGCGGATTCTTTGGATCAGGGGACCATGCAGCCGCCGTTGCCAGCGTGGCCCGCGCAAAGAAAGACAGCTTCGCGGAATCTTCCGGCGTCTTCACGGCGTCCAGAGCTTTATCCACGTCTGGGTTCGGGCCGGGCCGAGGCGCCAAGCAGCAGGGACTCATGATGTACAGACTGCCGAACACATCGGCATGCTTCATGCCGATGCGTGTCGCGCCGTAGCCTCCCATGGAGTGGCCAACCAAGCCGCGACTGCGGCGCTCGGGAATGGTACGGTAATGAGCATCGATGTACGCCACAATGTCATGCGCAATGAACTGCTCGAAATCTCCGGTAGTGACCGAACTCGAATACATAGAACCGTTATGCAATGTTTTGGAATCTGGAAGCACCACGATCATCTCTTTCGCACCTTGCGCGAAAGCGCCTTCAATCGTCTGCGGAACATGGATTTCATGAGTCCACTGCTCAGCTCCGATCGAATAGCCGTGCAACGCATATACAACCGGGTAATGTCGCGCCTTTTCCTTGGTGTAGCTCGGCGGCAAAAACACGAACACGTCACGGTCAACGGCGTCACCCTCTAAATTCCCTTCAAGAGCTTTGCCGTGGATCTTGATGCGCTCGACCGATACGGGCTCTGCGCCGGGAACGGCTGCAGGGACGTCGGTCTGTACTTGTGCCGCAACCCAAGGCCCGAGGCCCACAGCCACTCCCAGCGTAATCAGATAAAGGAATTTGTTCGCTATCATCAATGCCCCTCCATTGAGTATCTTGAGTATCCCTCACGAAAACGAAAGTAGCAGGCCGGGTACCAGCGATGTAGGCCGGAAACGCCAGACCCGCTACCCGCGGCTAATCACCATCTAGGGACTGCTCTGCAACAACCTATTTCACGGTTCTTTTACTGAAATTGCCTTCCCGGTGTACTCCACCGTCTTGTCGGGATTGGCCACTGGTGCGCCTGAGGCGCCGTGCCCGGGAGCCACCCAGACGATATTGATTCGAATACTGGCAGGCATTCCGGGATACTCGCCCTTTCGATCACCGATCGTCAGAGTCCTGGTGGACTCAGACCAGCGCAATGGAATGACCGCATGCGCGCCCTTTTCGTAGTCGTAGCTGTCTCCAGCATCCTGGTACAGATCGAACGTGCCGTCGGTTCCCTCGTAAATCCGAAGTTCTATCGGTCCAGCGGGCTTCTCATCGGCATATTCGATTTCTGGGCCAAGGGGGATGATCGAACCGGCACGTACGTAGAGTGGAATGCGGTCTAGCGGAGCAACCGCGTCAATTTCATCCCCTCCCTTCTGCGATGCTCCCGTCCAGAAGTCGTACCACGCTGGAGAATCTGGCAAATACAGAGTTCTGCGAGTAGCATCCGGCTGTAGCACCGGGCTGACAAGGATCGCAGGTCCAAACATAAACTCATCCCCGATGTCGCGCGTGTTTGGATCAGTCCGCCAGTCCATCACCAGTGGCCGCTGGATCGTGTAGTCGTCATTGGTGACGCGCCAGGCGAGGGAGTAGATATATGGCATCAGACGATAGCGAAGCTTGTCATAGTCGATCAGGATGGGCCGGACTTTGTCGAACGCCCAAATCTCATTTTGCGGCCGGTGCCCATGAGTGCGGAAAATCGGACAAAAGATTCCATACTCGAACCATCGCGCGTAGAGTTCCTGGAATTTCGGATCTTCCACAGGATTGTCGTGCGGCGGCCAATAGCCTCCGATGTCCGTTGTCCAATACGGATAGCCAGAGAGCGCAAAGTTCAACCCGGCGGCCACCTGATGGCGCAAACCCCAATACGAGCCATAGACGTCGCCCGACCACACCGTCGCTCCCACTCGTTGCTGGCCGAAGAAAGCGGATCGCGTCAGGAGAAAGACCCGCTTTCGGTCCGTCGTCGCTTTCCAGTGCTGCTGGATTCCAAGAGTATGTGTGAACGGGAATATATTCGTGTACTCGGCTCCGTTGCCGATCGCAATCTGCTTGTTCTTGAGGATGGCGTCGCCCCAATGCGGCCAGTATTCTTCGGGCTCTGCACTGTCGAGCCAGAATGCGTCCCATCCCTGCGAAAACAGTTTGCTCACCAGATTATTCCAGTAGAAATCGCGCGCCTGCGGATTCGTCGAGTCGTACACGTGCGCATTAGGCACGTCGAAGTGGTTGGCGGCGAGTTGCTGGAAATTCTGCGACTTCGTATCAAACATCCCCCACACCGACAACATGGTGTGAACATGCTCATCGTGCAACTGCTTCAGTTCACCGGGAACATCTGGGAAATTCGAATTGAAGACGGGATCGCCTTCTGTTTTCCACCAGAACCAATCCTGTACGATCGCATCCAAGGGAATGTGCTCTTCGCGGTAACGTTTTGCTATGCCTAAGACCTCGTCCTGGGACACGTAGCGGTCCTTCGACTGAAAAAAGCCGTATGCCCATTGCGGAAGCAGCGGCGTGTGCCCGGTGAGGTTTCGGTATTCATGGATCATCCGATCCATTTCTGGACCGTAAATGAAGTAGTAGTCCACGAAATGCGCTGCGAGTGAACGCAGGTCCAGGTCAAGTGGGAAGCGATTGTCGACGTAAGTGAGGGAAGCGGTATTCCACATCAACGCGTAGCCCTTGGTTGACAACAGCAGCGGGATAGCAACATCAGTATTGTTCTGGCCGAGTTCCACAGTGGCTCCGCGGTAGTTGAACAGGCCACTCTGATGCTGTCCCAGACCGTAGAGACCCTCCGAGAAGTCCTCCGAAAACCGATCTTCAACGTGGAATGTTTTCTCGCCATTCAACTCGACGGGTTCATAAGTGCGCGGGATCGAATTTCGCTCCCGCAAAATAATCTCGCCTGCCAGCGTGCTGTATTGCACGTTTCCCCACTTCAATGAAAACTCGATCTTCAGCGTGTCGGTTGTGAGGATCACCTCATCTGCGGTCTGCAATATCTGGAACATTGCTCCTGGACAAGACTCCTTGGAATCTAGCATCCATGGCTGGTTCTGTCGGATCGCCTTGGACGGCTCAGGATTGCCGACAAAGTGGATAACGGCGGAACGGCAAACGGAAACACGAACCTGCTCGGCTCCCACCGAAAACGTCATACCGTCCGGGGCTGGGGCATACTTCACAGCAGGCAGTGGAGGCGTTTCCCATAGCTGGGCCCGGGCAGCGGTTGGATTCCAAAGCAAACAGCACATCGCAACAAGTAGCGAACTTGGGACACTGACAAGACCTCGGCCGATAATTCTCACAATGTCTATCCCGCGAAATACCTGCGTAATTGTCATCGATACGCCTTTCGAGAAATCGCAAATGCATGTTTCAGGTCAGGGTGCCTAGCTACGCAGAGGAAACTGACCCTTTAAGTTCATTTCTTGTCGAGCAGCAGGACGACGCTGGCATGCGGCTCAATCGTAGTGCTGAGGGAAGTTCCCACAGGCAAACGCGCACCGGTCCAGGCGTTCTTTAAGTCGTACGGCCCTGACGGGAAGAAGTCCGACAAAGGGCGATGGAGAGTGATGGCATTTTCGCCGAGATTGAATGCGGCGAGAGCATGCTGGTTTGCCGGTAAGTCCGCAGTCCAGATCACGAGATCGCCCTCGCGCAATACCTGCCGCGACGCAGTAGCGGTCTGGTCGATCTTCAAGATGTCGGTATTGCACAGTAGGCGCAAAGTGTCCGGGTCAAGGAGGGTGAGATTGGCGCCGATGATCAGAGGACTGCGAGTCATTGCCCAAAGGCTTAGTTGCGTCTGTTGTTCTGCAGTCGTCAGGCGCGTGTGGCGCGGTCCCGGGCCGACATCGGGGTAGGGGCGCAACTCGCCGACCGGCAGCATGTCCGCGTCCGGCCAGTTTCCGGGCTTTGTATATTCAGCCCAACGTGCAGCATTCTCGAACTGGTTCTTTATGCCGATGGGGAAGTCCGAGTTCCCGATCCAAATGTCCCAGATGTCGTTCGATATGCGCCACATCTGGGCAAGGTCGGCGACTTCCGCATGACGCTCGATGGCGGTTGGTCCCGGCGAGAGACTGAGCACGATGTCGCGACCGCTGTGCTGAATCGCCAGCTTGATCTGTTGAATTTCGCTGGCTTTGTATGGATGGTCGGCGATGCAGTCGACCTTCAGGAAATCCACGCCCCAGGTGGCGTACTGGCGGAGAAGCGAGTCGTACCACGCCTGCCCCGCAGCATTGTCCTTGATTCCCCAGCTGGTGGGGTCCCAAGGACACGGATCATTCTGGTCGGCGGCATCCTGAGCCTTGAAAGCTGAGCCTTCGATTGGCAGATTGCGCAGAGCACTCTCACGAGGAATACCGCGGATAATGTGTATCCCGAACTTGAGGCCCTGTGCATGCACTGCGTGCGCGATTTCTTGGAAGCCAGAGTTTCTGCTATTTTGCAAAGCAGAGGGGAAACGTGCGGTCACCGGAATGAACCGGCCATCCTCGTCAACCGCGTACTTCAACAATTCCGGCTTGGGCCTGTCCTCGGGATTGACCATATACCAACCTTCGTCGATGACGGCGTAGGTATAGCCGAAGGGCTTGAGTTTCATCGCCATGGCCTCGACGTTCTCGCGGAACTGCTGTTCGTTGATCCGCAAGCCGTAGGAATCCCAGCTGTTCCATCCCATGGGAGGCGTTTGTGCGAGCACCTTACTCCTGGGCTGACTCTCTTGAGCCATTGGCGTGCCTTCCAGACACAAGAGATTGCCGAGAATCAGCAGCGCAGCAGCCACGTAGGAGAATGAAGATCTACCTGGTCTCACGGATCCTCCTTTGATCGATGCCAACAGCAGGTTGAGTATCAAAACGATATACGGAGTACGTACGCATACTAGGCCTGGCTGCGCGGGCAGTTCAACGTGCAATCCATCGGGACGCTGCTCGAATTTTGGCTTTGCATCGCTTCCCAACAGTGACACGCTTCGCACGGATTGACTTCCCGCGGTCGCTGCGAGCGAGCGGATCATCGCTTCTCCGTTCGTCGGCCACGCGAGTCCAATCGCATAGAGCACGTCGCCTTTTTGGTGGTGAAGCGAAAGTCCTCGGTCGTGTAGTGAGCGGTATCCGTGTCGTGAAACGAACCAGCCGCCACCTTCGTCGGTCGCTCGCCATAGGTTCTCCAGGACCGAGTACCATAGATGGCGTCTCCGTTGACGTTCAACCTGATCTGGCGCCGCCAGTCGTCTCCGAACCGGATCTCACTCTCGTCGAACCAGACGTCGTGCCCACGTTTTTCTAAGTCGGCTTTGATGCGCCGGACCAGTTCCTCGTTGGCGTCGTGACCGTAACTGAGGAAGATACCCATCGGCCCGGATGGCTTCTGGAGCGAAACTTGGCCATGTTGTCCGCAGATCCGGAAATTGCCGACTTGCGTAAGCGGCGAAGAGCAAGAGGGGCATCGGTTGAGTTCGTCACTCATCACAGTTCTCCTCGATGAATATTTGTACCATCCGGCTCTCGGGGTGCAACAGACTTGCCGCGTCGTTCATCAGCAAGCAGACGACGGAGATGGCGTGAATCCGGCAACTCGGTTGTTTGTAACATCGCCGGTTTTGGTCGCCAGCGCCATGATCGCTGTGGTAAAAGAATGTAACTCATGGTGGTACAGATGGCTGATTTTGAATCAATTCCGTACCGCATCCGCATTGGGGTCACTGGCCATCGGAAACTGGACGATCCGGCGGCGATGCAGGCGCTGGTCAAGAAGGCCATCGACGCCGAAGTCGAAAAACTGTTTCCGGAGGAGTCGAGGCGGAACATCGAGCGCGTCCGGCGCGCGGGAACGACTGCGATTTCGTTTCGCGTTCTGAGCCCGCTGGCTGAGGGGGCGGACCGCGTGGTGGCGCGTGCGGTTCTTTCCGATCCAGACGCGCGTCTCGATGTCGTCCTTCCCCTGGCGCTCGAAGACTACCTCGAGGACTTTGCAACCGAAGAGTCCCGGAAGGAGTTTGAGGAACTGCTCAGCCGTTGCAGAAAGCCGGTTCCTCTGCGGATGCGGCGGATTCAAGACGACCGCCGCGATCCGGGCGACCAGGCGGAACTACGCCGCGCCGCTTACAGCCAAGTGGGGCAGTATGTAGTGGATCATTGCGACGTCCTCATCGCTGTTTGGGACGGCCAACCGTCGCGCGGCCGCGGTGGTACGGCCGCGATCGCCCAGTACGCCCAAGAGCAGAATCGCCCGATNNATCCGCGTGTGGGGAGATTCGTTCGAAGTGCTGAACCGCGACAACAACAATGGTCTTGATGCCTCCGCGCTCGACGGCATCGACCAATTCAACCGGCAGGCGATCACGCCCGACGAGAGGGCGCGTTACGTGAAGAATCTCGACCGCGAACACTTTGAGGAGCCGAAGACAGCAAGGGGAATACCAGCCAGC
>PMBA01000094.1 GCA_003152795.1 Acidobacteriaceae bacterium
TTCAAATCCTCTCTCCCCGACCATTAAATCCCGCAATATCAGTTAATTAGCGAAGACCCCATTTCCGGCCAATCCGGAACTTGGGTCCATTTGGGTCCAATAAGCTTTCCCCTGGTTCCGAAAAGCTTTTCAACCTCTTCTACTGCCTGCCGCGCATCCGCTGGGACCGAGTGAATGTAGGTCCCACGAGTGATTTCCGAGGACGAGTGTCCAAGCAGCGCCGAAACGGTGCCGAGAGGCGTTCCCGTCGAGTCAAGCAAGGTTGCGTGAGCGTGCCGGAACCAATGCCAATTCACTCCAGTCAATTTCAGCGCCTTGGCGGCTGGCTTGAGTTGCCTGTTGAGTAGATTGCGCCGACTGAGTGGGGAACCGTTTCGAGCTGAGAACACCAAAGTCGATGGAGTGGCTTCGGTCCGCTTCAACGCTGCAAGGATCTCGACACTTTGCGGGCCGAGGGGAATGCGGCGTTTGCTCCGCTTCGTCTTCGGTTCATCAAAATGGCCTTCGTAGACCGTTTGATTGACCGATAGAAGCCCCTGCTGCAAATCAATGTCCTGCCAACGAAGCGCCAGCAGTTCACCGATCCGCAGCCCCGTCATCGCCAGCAAAGACGAAATTGAGCGGGAGGGTTCAGCGAGCTTCTCAATTAGCTCCTTTACGGTTTCCATTTCAATCGGAGATTTCTCGTCAACCGGGCCACGTCGCGGAAGTCGTGTTCTCCGGACGGGGTTAGAGGCCAACATTTCATCTCTCACCGCTGCTTCGAGAATCGAGCCGAACGCGGTGCGAATGTGCTTGACCGTCTTCCAAGATGAACCGCTCTGCGCCTTCGCATTGAGAAAGCTCTGAACGGCATCCTTCGTGATCAACCGAAGCTGCGTGTCTCCGAAGACCGGCATGAGATGAGCGTCAACCATGTTGTCGTTAAACTTCTTGCTTGAAAACTTCAGTGCTGGGTACAAATCCGGCTTCCAGCGGTCTTTCACGAAACTGCGAAGTGTCCAAACCGCCTGTGGCCGAAAATCACCGCTGTTGACTTTGCGCAGCAGATCATCAAGCATCCGCATAGCATCGCGTTTTGTTCCAATTTCCGCGACCGTTCCGAGAACCTCTGAGCGGCGAATCCGCCCAGGCATGTCATCGGGACCGATCACGGGCTCCCACCAGCGAGCAACCCACACTTTCGTCCGCGTACCACGTTTGAAAAGTGAGCCCTTTTGAAAACACCTTTTACGGGTCATTCGTCCTCCGAATGCCGTCCGTTTAGGTGGTAATGCGTCTGATGGAAGAGTATTCCCCATGGCCGGATTCATCAAGAGCACCTTAGGCTGGCCAGCCACTTACGAACAGCACCAATCTCGAACCGCAGATATTTACCGAGTTTGATGTGCGGAATCCGCTCCGCTCCACGTCGCCTTGTACGTTCGTAGACCCATGAAACCGGAACGTGCAACGTGCGCGCAATCTCCGAAACCGTCATCAACTCGCAATTCCATTCATTCGACGACATACCAGCCCCACTGTTGTCCTCAAACCTTGCACGTGTGTTCATAGCCTTTTCTCGGGCACCGCCCGGACACGGATTTCACCCCTACTGCCCGTTACAAAGAACATTCGCGCCATACATCGCCCGCTTCTTACAGGGTTACATCCGGCTTCATTACGAAATGTCCACGCGTCTGCGAGGCACTTGTTGAGGTTTGTGTCCTCTCTCTGCGTGTCCCCCTCACCGGCGAATCCTCAGCCGGCCTAGCAAACTTCGCCAGGTATCCCGAAAGTGCTGTTGAACTGATCCTTACCCCCTTCTGTTCCAGCACCTGAACCAGCATGTTCAATGAATAGCCTTTTCTTCGCAATTCCACGAGCAGAGGCAATAGCGCCTGTATCACCGCCCCGATCATGAACGAATCGGGTTGTGGCACGGGTTCAGTCGTTTTTTGAGTCAGCAACGTACGAAGCTCCTCCACAACATCCGAAGAAAAGACCTGCACTTTATGACGCCCCGCTGTTCCCATTTCTTGTCTTCCTCAATGCGCTCTATAGAGGCACGAGAGAGATATTATCACAGTTGCCTATATTAATGACAGCAGACATGTAATAAACTAATCGTAGAGTACAAGCCCTGGATGATGCAAATTGGACGCCATAACGGTGACAACTGAATGTCTAAACGGTGAATGGCAAGGTAGGCGCTGTCCGGACAAAACCCCTGCGGGGTTTCGCCCAGACACCACCATTTCTCCAATCCGCCTTCGGCTACTCGGAGAAATGGTTGCGCATCTTGCTCAGGGCTACGCCCCGAGACCCCACAGGACAGGAGAGGACAATGGCAAGATCCACACGAGCACAAGGCGCCACATTACGGATCGAAATCCGCATCACGGAAGAGGAGAAAGCCACAATCCGAGACCAGGCCAACAGTGCGAGCCTGACGATGAGCGAGTACATCCGGCGGACTGCATTGAACAGGCGAATCCTTTCCACTATGGACCAGAAGGCCGCAGGAGAACTTGCAAGACTCGGTGGACTCCAGAAG
>PMBA01000026.1 GCA_003152795.1 Acidobacteriaceae bacterium
CGAAGAACCGTATGCAGAGTTGTCACTACTGGCATTTTGAGGTGCTGCAGCAGCCGCAGGACATGGCTGCCGCGCTTCCCTCCAAAAATCCCGTACTCGTGCTGTAGACAGACGAGATCGACGTTGCTGGAATTAAGAAAGTCGGCGGCTGCCTGATAGGAGGAGAGATCGCTCTCGGTTATCTCGAATCGCACCCGCGCAGGGTAGCTGTAGCCTGATTGGGGGTCGTTGACGGCGACAACTAATACTCCAGCGGCTCCGAACTCATCAGCAATCGCATCACACAAATCTGTTGTGAAGGTCGCAATTCCACACTGCCGAGGAAGGTGGTTCCCGATAACCGCAACCCGCACTGGAATCGAGTAGCGGGGGATTTCCTGCACGGATGATGCAGACTTCTTTTCGAACGCGAAAGGACGCGCTTCGCACCGCATCCGGGTGTTCTGTTTCAAACTGACGGTGCAATCAGGCTCGGACATTGCAGACTCCTTAACGGATATGGTCCGGTTGGAAGGGAACTGAACACAATGTGAAGGCGTGAAGAGGCTACGCCTGCACCTCATGGTGCCGGGATTCGTACTGCTTTTCTTCAAACCGTACTTCGCCCTCGGCTCAGTAGGTCAATGGCCATAACCACCAGCGCGACAACCAGGAATAAGTGGATCAGAACTCCGCCGAGGTCAAAGCCTAATCCCAAGCCACAAAATAAAAACAACAACCCACATGATCCGAAGCATGTCAACCTCCCATTCGCACACGCGAACGTGAATCTGATCACGTCGGCGTGGGAGCTGTTTTCGCGCGAACGGATTAAGAGAACAATCATGGACTCTGCTCGCGCTCTCGGCGCGACAGTCTAAGGCATGCTGTCCAAGTGGATCCGCGGCTGCTGAAGCGCCAGCGCAGCGAATCGATCAAACCTTAGCAAATCAAAATTAAACGGTCTGAGCAATAATGCTCACACTAGCCGCACGGAACTACCGACCAGGTGTCGCGAAGAAATCTATCCCATCCCGTTCCGCGTGAATCGAGTGCGAACTTGCGTGGGTCTTATATTTCAGCTGCTCCCGCAGCCACAGTATGCGAACCGCGCTAGGGTGGAGCAGGGTGGTGGTTCAGTTTTCGACCAACTCCACGCCTAGCACAGCAGTGATATCGACTTTATCCGACCGTTCAAGGCCAATTTTGTCAGGAGCGCTGTAGGAAACGAGCCTGGACTTGACACGGCCTGCGCAAAGTTTATCTTTGACAATCCAGCGAACGTTGTCTCCGGTGATGGGGATCGGGGTCGCCTGATCCGTTCCACCAATCGTAAGTTCACTAATCACCAGCTCATCGCTTGACGACCGAAACACTTGTGTAATCTTCATCGAAACCTCTCTGGCGGTCTTGGTCGTCTTCGACGGCAGTGGCTCTTGAAGTCGCCTTCCGCGAAGTCTTCCTTGCTCTGCCCTCAACTCGTCTTATGCTGGGACGGCTCTGTTCCAAGAGGGGAGTTCAGGCCGTCTGGTTGGCGGGAAAGACTGTTCTCTCGGAGCATTCATAGGTTCGCTCATTCCCGTGAGGCGTGCGGGCGAGCATCGTCTAGAGGCAGCACATGGCTTCTACTAGGGGCTGCTAAGAAACGCCCGTCGCATCCGTTTGCGAATTTAGCCCGGGAGGTGGTACGAGATGCCGTGCCAACGCCTCCTGAGCCTGCGATGGAGTGATCAGTAGGAGCCGGTCCCCTGGTTGCAAGATGGTTTCGGGCCGCGCCAGCAGGACCGACTTGCCCCGCAATACGGCTACAATCTTCGCATCGACGATTGGCCCACTGAGAGTGCGGGATTGAATCGCCTTTCCCACCCAAGGACTTTCGGGCCGAAGCGCGCCAACCGTTAACTGCGAGCCATCCGGAAGATCCAATGCGAGCCCCGACTGCAAAAGAGCTGCGAGATGAAGATGGGTAACTTGCGGGGGTAACAAGATCTTGCCCTGGTCCAACAGTCGTAGTGCAAGCCGGACGTTGTCAGCACGATGCGCCGGTGAATCTGCCCGCGCGGCCACCTGGGCTTCGTACAGGCTGCCGTACTTGAAAAACGACGAGAGTTTGATTTGAATCAGGAAACTCAGCATCACAGCGAGTCCAGCGGGAACGAGAAGCTGGTAGCCACCCGTCATCTCCGCAACCATCAGCAACGTCGCAATCGGGACGCGTGCTGCACCACCGAAAACCGCTGCCATCCCAACAATTACCAAGTCCGCTGGAGGATGATGGAAGATTCCGGCAAAGACTCCTCCCAGCATCGAACCGACGAACAGGCTTGGGGCAAACACGCCGCCGGAGCCACCGGAAGAAACGGTAAGGGACAATGCCAGCATCTTGGCGACAAGAAGAACGAGAAGTAGACGCAGTGCCACCCGACCGTCGATCGCTTCCTGAATCCAGCCGTAGCCGCCACCCAGCACCTGAGGCAATCGCAAAGCCAGCAAGCCGACTCCCAGCCCACCAATAGCCGGCTTGATCCATGCGGGAACGCGTAAGGCGGCAAACGCATCTCTTAGACGATAAAATATCTCAGGCAGAATTGCTGCGACGATGCCGCTTGCTACCCCTAACGCAACGTACCAACCATAATCTGCAAGTCCCGCGGCGTACGGGTGGGACGGAACCCGGAACAATGACTGCCAACCGACGAACCACCCGTTCACGGCATATGCCACAATAGCGGCAAGCATGCAGTAAATGAGAGCCTCGGACTCAAAGTCCATGCCGCGATAGAGCACTTCGACGGCGAATATGGCCGTCCCGATCGGTGAACGGAAGATAGCAGAAAGCCCAGCCGCCATCCCATTAAGACCAGCAATCGTCTCTCTCGCTCGGGCCGATGGAGTACCTTTGCGTATACCGAACCGAAACCCGCCGCGATCAGAGCTGTGGGACCCTCGCGGCCAGCTGATCCTCCTGAACCAATGGTAATCGCCGAGGCGAGCATCTTCACTGGGGCCACTCGCGCCCGAATGATCCCACCTGTCCTGTGAAGCGCTTTTACGACGGTATCCGTACCATGGCCCTCTGTT
>PMBA01000323.1:0-7556 GCA_003152795.1 Acidobacteriaceae bacterium
TGATGCCTACAGCAACGCCTGCGCCCGCGAATATTTCCGGCAACCCTCCTACTAACCCTTCGCCCGCAAACGGCGCAATGGAATTCCCGGGCGCGGTTCCCAATATCAAGGATTACCAGGTTTCGATGGACGGCGACATCGTTCGCGGTCAATTTCTGACGCAGATCGCGGGCAAAGATGTCTACCTTACGCTGGCCGGACACCTCGGCTCTAAAGACGGCTACGCTACCTTCGATGCCACGGAGGTGAAGGTGGGCGATCTTTCCGTGCCGGCATCGCTGGTCAATGAAGTGTTGCAGAAAAAACTCGCCGAGCAGCGCGACCAGCTCAAGCTTCCCAATAACGTCAAAGACATCAAAGTCGAAAACGGCGAGCTTGTGTTCGTGGAGAAATAGTTTCCTGTGTTTGCCCAGTGCGCCCTGTGGTAGAGCTCCGTTGGAATTGCACCGGCAAAGAATGCCGGACACCTACGACAACATCCGTTTGTAAAGCACAATTTGCCCAGCAGGCTACACGATGGGTTCCCTTCGATAGAATTTTCTAATCTCCATCTAATCTCGTTCTAATCAAGTCGGTTTCAAATCGACGGTATGACGAGTTTTCCGATCCCGTCCAACTATGCGAACCACATTCTGGTGGCCAGTCCAAGCAACGTGGTGCGCCAGCGCGTCCTCGAAAGTCTGCGTTCTCCCGTCCGGCGCTTCGAGCAGGCCACTGGAGGAGCCGAAGCCCTGGTCCACTTGGAGAGCGGCTTCTGGCAGGTGCTTTTTCTCGATCGACGTCTGCCCGACCTCGACGCGGAAGAACTGAGCCAGACCGTGCGGCAGCGCTATCCGGGAATCGAGGTCGTGCTGCTGGATTCCGAGGTGGAGGCAGATTTCGATCGGGAGAGCGACCCGGAACCAGCCTTGAACCAAGGAAGCGACGATCCAGTTCTGGAAATGTGGCCCGTCGTGTCCAATCGCAATGATCACAGGAGTGAAAACCCGGTTGCGCCCGTTGCGCGCGCCCCCCACTCGATTTTCGAAGCTCCTTTGCCTGGCATGATCGGCAGCTCACGAATCATGCAGCCCGTGTATCGCCTGGTGCGACTGCTGGCGCCGCGCAACACCACCGTCCTCATCACCGGCCCCACCGGCTGCGGCAAGGAAATCGTGGCCCGCGCCCTGCATCAGTTGAGTCCGCGCGCTGCGCGCGCTTTTGCGGTCGTCAATTGTGCCGCCATTCCCGAAACCATGCTGGAAGCCGAACTCTTTGGCTACGCCCGCGGCGCTTTCACCGGCGCCATGCAATCCTACGCGGGAAGAATCCAGGCGGCGCAGGGAGGCACGCTCTTTCTGGACGAAATCGGCGAGATGCCGCTAAGCCTTCAGCCCAAACTGCTGCGCTTTCTGGAGCAGAAGGAACTACAACGCCTGGGCAGCGCCGAAGTTGTGCGGGTGGATGCGCGCGTCGTCTCTGCCACCAACGCGCACCTGCTGTCGCTGGTGCGAGAAGGAAAGTTCCGCGAAGATCTGTACTATCGTCTCTGCGCCTTCCCGATCGAAATTCCGCCGTTGCGCGACCGGACCGAAGATATCGCTCAACTGGCGGCGCATTTTCTCGACAAATATGCGTTGCGCCCGCCCGCGCCGCAACTGTCCGCCGAAGCCCTGCAACTCCTGCAAACGCAGCCCTGGGCGGGAAACATCCGCGAACTGCAGAACGTGATTGAACGCGCGCTGATCCTCTCCGAAGAGGCGGCCATTCACCCCGAGCATCTGTTGTTCGCGGACTCGAGTCTTCGCAGTTCGCATTAGAACGCTTCATTCTATGTTTCCTGCCGGTCGAGACCGGGATTGCCCCGTCTGCCGTAGACAGCGGGAGACGCGGCAAGGCGGGTCCCGAGAGTCAATGAGATCGGGCAATAGGTCGCCTTCATCTGTAACCGGCATAAGAACGATCTAAGGCAATTTATGCCGGGCTGGCATTGCCGGTGCAGAGCGATCATCATGTCCACCTCTTCAATCCCAAGAGATCCAGCGCACGATCCCGAGCATCCGCTGGCCCGCGCGTTTGCGTCGTTCACGGAAGCGGCGGGTTCGCTCGAACGTACCTATGGGCAACTGCAAGGGCAGGTCGCTCATCTGCGCCAGGAACTGGAAGTTACGAACCGCGATCTGGGCGCCAGCCTGGAAGAAAACCATCGCATACGCGAGCGGCTGCGCCGCATTCTGGAAGGCTTGCCGTGCGGGGTGCTGGTGATGGAAGGGGAAGCGCGGATTTCGACACTCAATCCCGAGGCAGCGCGCCTCGCCGGAGGCAGGTTCGAATCGGCCGACGCCTTGCCCGCCACGCTCTCGGCGGCGCTCGACCGGGCGCGACAGACCGGCGAAGAAAGCGAATTGCCGGTTTTCCTGCCACTCTGCAGCCCGGACCAGCGTGGTTCCGATCGGTCCGCGTCGAATGCGCCCGCTTCCAGTGAGGCCAAACCCGTCTGGGTCGCGATCCGCCACGCCTGGCTGGAGCAAAGTCAGGGGCGGGCCACTTCGGTTTTTATCCTGCGCGATGTCAGCGAGGCGAAACGGCTTGAACTGGATCGAGAGCACATCCGGAGGCAGCAGGCGCTGGTCGAGATGTCGGCCCTGCTGGCGCATGAAATCCGCAACCCCCTGGGCAGCCTCGAACTCTTCGCCGGGCTTCTGGCGGAGGCCAATCTCGAAGCCGAGAGCCACCGCTGGATCGAACACGTCCAAGCCGGTCTGCGCACTCTTTCCGCGACCGTCAACAACGTGCTTCACCTCAACAACACGCCCCAGCCCGAATTGGCCCCAACCGACGCGGGCCAACTTCTGGACTGGGCTTACGATTTTCTGCTGCCGCTGGCGAAGCAGGCTCGGGTCGAGATGCAAATCATCAACGGCCTCAATGGCGTCACCGTTCATGCCGACCGGCACCGCCTCGAACAGGTGCTGCTCAACCTCGCGCTCAACGCGTTTCGCTTCATGCCGGGCGGCGGATGGCTCTCGATTCGCGGCAACGACTGCTCTTCGTCAGAGGGTGCAGGGGGCAAGTGCGTCGAAATCGTGGTTCGCGACACCGGGCCGGGGATTGCGCCGGGCGATCTGCCACGCATCTTTGAAGCGGGATTCAGCACCCGTCCCGGCAGTTCCGGGCTCGGACTCGCCGTCTGCCATCGCATTCTCGAACAGCATGGGGGCACGATCTCAGTCGAGAGCCGCTACGGTTACGGCGCCACCTTCCGGCTCCGCCTTCCCCGCCCCGGGGCGGAGGGTGCGGCGGAAGCGATGGGAGATGGACGTGCGCCCAGGGTTTCGTCCGGACATGCGCCCGAACCCGACAACGGGCGCGAAATTGTCGCCGAATCGGCCATCGAACTTGCGGTGGCATCCGGAGCCCGGCGATGAAGCGGCTGCTCATCGCCGATGACGATGCGGGCATGCGCGCGGCTCTCGAAGCCCGTTTCCAGCGCCGCGGATGGCTGGTCGATGTGGCCGTGAATGGCACCGAAGCGCTGGCCAAGTTTCGCGCCGGGTTGCATTCGCTCGTAATCACCGACGTGCGCATGCCGGGCCACGACGGCTTCGAGTTGATGCGCGAGGTGCAGACATCCTCGGCGCGCACGGCCGTGATTCTGCTGACCGCTTATGGTTGCGTGCCGGACGCGGTCGAAGCCATGCGCAACGGAGCCTGCGATTATCTGGTCAAACCCGTATGTTTCGAGAAACTGGAACTTGCCGTCGAGCAGGTATTGCGCCGCGCCGAGGAGTTTGGCAAAGACACCGAAACACTCATCGGGCACTCTCCGGCATGGGAGCAGGCGCTCGACTGCGCGCGGCAAGCCGCCGCCACCGATGCCGACGTTCTGATCGAGGCGGAAAGCGGTACCGGCAAAGAGCTGATTGCGCGCCTGATTCACCGCCTCAGCCGGCGCCGGCCAGGACCGTTTGTGGCGCTGAACTGCACCGCGTTTCCCGAAACCCTGCTTGAAAGCGAATTGTTTGGACACGCGCGGGGAGCTTTCACGGGAGCCGTGGGCGCCCGGCCGGGCAAGTTCGAGACGGCGAGCGGCGGCACTCTGCTGCTCGATGAAGTGGGGGAGATGCCGCTGGCGCTGCAGCCGAAACTGCTGCGCGCCCTGCAGGAGCGCGAGTTTGACCGCCTGGGATCGAACCAGACGGTTCACGTCGATATCCGTGTCATCGCGACCACCAACCGTTCGCTCGAAGCCGCAGTCGCCGAAGGGCGCTTCCGCGCCGATCTTTTCTATCGCCTGAACGTGATTCCGATTTCCCTGCCTCCGCTGCGCGACCGCGCCGGCGACATTGCGGAACTGGCCGAGTATTTTGCCGGGCTCTACGCCGCGTCCGGAACCTGCGGAAGCCCTGGAACCCACGCCGCGAACGTTCGCTTGTCCCAAGAACTGGTGGCGCGTCTCGAAGAGCAGGCCTGGCCGGGCAACGTCCGCGAACTGGCGAACTTCGTGCGGCGGGCGGTTGCCTTGTCCCGGGGCGGCGAGATCGGCGTCGAAGCGCTCGATCACGGAAAAACTCTGCGCGGAAAAATCTCTCCCCTTCGGCCGCCTGCTTCCCCGGAATGGAAACCCGGCCTCTCGCTCGGCGAAATGGAGCGCCAGCTCTTTGCCATGACCCTCGAATCCACGGGCGGCAACCGGGCGCGGGCGGCGGAGTTGCTCGGCGTCAGCCTGCGCACGGTGCGCAACAAGGTCCGCGAGTTTGGTTTGCCGTCGCGGGACAACTATCGCAACGGTCTTCCCGGTAACGATGGGCGAAACAACAACAAGGAGCAACCATGTCCATGATCGAAACCCCGCTGATGCGTGGGCTGGAGCGCGTACTCGACCAGAGCGCGCTCCGCCATCAGGTCATTGCCACCAACCTGGCCAACGTCGATACCCCGGGATACCGCACCCGCGACGTTCGTCCGTTCGCCGGCGAAATCGAGCAGGCCATGGCGGGCGGCGAACCGCCGTTCGGCGAGCCCTCGTTCGCGCAACCAGCGTTCACCCCGGTGGCGCATGAAATCCGGGGACTGATGGAGCGTCCCGACGGTAACAATGTGTCGGTGGATCGCGAATCGCTGCTGCTGGCACAGAACCAGTTGCGCTTTACCGTGGCGGTGCAGTTCCTGAAGGCGGAATTTCACCGGCTGACTTCGGCCATCACGGGTGGAGGGAGCACGTCATGAACCTGTTCGGCATGCTGGAACTGAGTGGCTCGGCGCTGGGGGCGGAGCGGCAGCGCGCGGAGGTAGTGGCGAGCAACATGGCCAACGTCCAAACCACGCGCACCCCGCAGGGCGGTCCTTATCGACGCCAGCTGGTGGTATTTCAATCGCAGCGCGTCCCCCGATTCTCGCTGGCTCTAGCCGGAATCGAGCGCGGCGGCGCTTCGGCGGTGCGCGTGGCCGCCGTGGTCTCCGATCAGCGGCCGCCGGTGATGCGCTTCGAGCCGGGACACCCGGACGCGAACCCGCAAGGCTATGTGGCTTACTTGCGCATCGTGTTCGACGTCAGCCTGGTTTCCGCCGAGCATCTCACTTTCTTCGAGTTTCTGGAGCGCATCTCGGAAAAAGCCTACCTCGCGTCCTGCGATCTCGCGCCGATTGGCGCCACGGCTGTGCTCCAGCTCGATTTCGCCATTGCCTTTCCCATCATCGACGTCATGCTCGGCGGTGAAGGCAAGAGCAGCGAAATCACCCGGGACCTGACCGAGATCGAAGAACAGGTTCTCGAAGGCGTCGTCCGCATCATGTGCCGCGAGCTGCAAACCGCCTGGCAGGCGATTGCCCTCGAATTCAGTTTCGGCGCGCGCCAGCATATCCTGCAAACCCAGCGCCTGATGCCCCCTGAAGAAAAAAATCTTTGCCTCAGCTTCGAAATCAAGATGTCGGAGACNNATTTCCGCCGACTTCAGCTATCAGCGCCGCCGCACTCCGATCGAGACCCGCCGCCGAATTCAGAACAAAGTGATCGACTGTTTCTTCCCGGTCGAACTCTCCATGCCGGATCTGCAAGTGCCTTTACAGAACCTCACCGAACTCGCTCCCGGCGACCTGCTTGCATTTTCCAGAAGCGCCACCGCCCCAGCCCTCATGATGGTCGATGACGTTCTGCTTTGTTCGGCCACCCCGGTGCGCGTCAATGCCCGCCGCGCCGCCCGCGTCCTCTCTCTCGACCCACCCCTTCGACCCGCAGGTGAACTATGACCAATGTTCCTGAGTCCGGTGTTGCTGAGTCCAATGTTCCTGAGTCAAACGTTCCTGCCCAGAACCCAGTNNCTTCGTCCCGAACTTCGCAATTGGTGCGAGGCCTGGAAAGTCTGTCTCCAGAACGTTGTCGCCCAGATTTCCGGAAGCGCTTCCGCGCAACCGGACGTCTTCGAAATCTCTCCGCATTCCCTGCCGGTCACCGATTCCGACGTGTGGTTCACGGTCGTCGCCGGAGGAGCCGTCCATGGGGAGATGTCTCTGCGTCTGCCGGTCGCCTCCGGCACCCGTCTTGCCCAGAAGTTTCTTGGCGAAACCGAGCCCGCCGCTGCACCCGTCGCCGCTGAAGCCATCGCCCCGGAAAGCATCACCGCCGATAACAAAGAAGCCTTGGAAGAACTTCTGCGCCAGATCGCCGGCCTGGCCGCCACGTCGCTCGCCGCCATCGCCGGCGGCGAAGTTCAGCTGCATCTCGCTGCCTCGGCCGCCCCCTCCTGGTCCTCCGACGCCGTCGCCTGCCTTCAAACCAGGACCGAAGTCGAAGGTGGTCCCACCACCACCGTCGAAATTCAGATCAGCCCTGCCCTCGCCGCCGAACTTCAGCCGCGCCTGACTCCCGCCCAAACATCGGCACAACCGTCGCCTCTGCCTTCGACTCTGCCTCCTCCCTCTTCCAGTTACGGGCGCCTCATGGATGTCGGCCTCGATGTCAAACTGCGCTTTGGAACCCGGCGCATGCTGCTGCGCGATGTGCTTGCCCTCAGTGCCGGAGTCGTCGTTGAACTCGATAACGCTCTCCATTCGCCGGTAGATCTGCTGCTCGACGGACGCCTCATCGCTCAGGGCGACGTCGTCGTCGTCGATGGCAAATACGGATTACGCGTCACCAGCGTCGTAGAACCCGTTCCTGTCGCCGGAACTCCCGGCTGACTTCCTGGTAACTGTCTTCGCTTGCGCAGCAAGGGATAGGCAGCTCGTCGTTGCGTCTGATCTTCTTCCTGGAAGGATTGCCCGATGCCCAACGTTCTCAACCCGCGAACCTGGTTCATCAACTGGACTAAGCGCCACAACCTCGAACCCTCACGGCCGCCTTGCGCCCTTGTTTCCTGCTCGCGCCCGCAATCGCTCTGGCAGCGCCTCCGCGACCGTCATCGCCCCAACGGAACCTATCTCCAGGGCGCCTTCTATTGCCAACCCCAATGCCTGGAGACCGCTCTTATCAACCAACTCGGACGCCTCCGCGTGATGGCTCCGCCACCGCTGCCACCGAACCGCATTCCCCTCGGACTCCTCATGGTCGCCCGCGGCAAACTCACTCACCTGGAAGT
>PMBA01000323.1:7619-14093 GCA_003152795.1 Acidobacteriaceae bacterium
ATGCTGCCCCTCAACTACGCCTCCGCCAGTAACACGCTGTACCTCGCCTTCGGAGAGCGCGTCGACCATGCCGCTCTCTACGCCATCGAAAAAATTCTCGCTTGCCGCACCCAGCCCTGTGTTGCCGGACGCAAGAGTATCGCGTGCCAACTCGAGTCATTAGGCCAGTTGCCCCGCCCCACCGACGTGGAGTTCGGACCCATGCACGATCTCGCCGAAATGGCCCGCATTGCCGCCAGTTACACCGCCAGGCTGAGCCCCGAAGAAGTTCGGCTCAGCCGTATTGGCCGTTTCATATGGCTCCGCCTCGATGTCCATCCCGCCGTCCGGCCCAGGTCGCGCTCCATCACCACTAATCTCGTCTTTCGCCTCGCCACCGACTCCACCCATCCNNCCGGACGCAGTCCGTGAAATACGAAATCGCTAGAGGGATACCCCGATACGGAACCGGAGTCATTCCGCTGCCTGTTCGGCTCCGAGATGAGGGGACAGCCAAGGACGAAAAGCGAACGACTAACGGCCAAAGACCAGCGACTGCGTCTCCCTAAAGCGTCCGCTTAAACAACGGCACCGCCAGCGCCAATGTCACCGCCGCAAAAATACTCAGATAAATCATGTCCGGAACAATCGCCGCCAGTCCCGTTTCCTTCAGCAGCAGCGACTTGAATCCATGCACTGCATACGTAAACGGATCCACCTTCGCAATCGCCCGCAGCCACACCGGAAACGCCTCTACGGGGTAGATCGATCCGCTGGGAAAAAACAGCAGTGTATTCAGGATTCCAAACATGGCCCGCGGCACCAGCGGATCCTCGATCCGCACCATCAACAGGAACATCATCGTATTGAAGGCCACCGAGGTCAGCGTGATCATCACCAACAGCCCCAGAATCGTCCCCGGATTGAATATCGTCCCCACTCCCGCCAGCAGCGACCCCACCAGCGTAATCACCACCCCGGTCATCACCGCCTTGATCGCTCCCGCCCCGTTAAGCCCAAGCACCAGCTCGGTCTTCGTAATCGGAGTCACGAGGTATCCCTCATGCACCCCGCGCGCCTTATCGTCGATATACAGCATCCCTCCGCCGATCATCACCGACACGAACATGGCCAGCGTGATCGATCCCGGCAGCAGGTACTTCATATACTCGATATAGGGATAGAGCTCCACCACTTCCAGCGCCGTCTGCTGCAAAAGGCGGGGCGACACGTCGGGCTGGTTCAACGCGTTCGTCACTTCGGTCATCTTGTCTTCGAAGGTCGAACTCATGAAGTTGTCGCTGTTGTCCACGATCAGGGCGATGCGCGGATGGTTTTTCTCGTAAACCATCTTTGAATACTGCGCCGGAATAATCACCGCGCCCTGAATCTTCCCGTTGCGCACGTCCTCGCGCGCCTGCACTTCGTTGTCATATGGAATCGCGATGAATGTCCCCGCATTCGCGCGCACGGCGTCAAACGCTTCCTTGATTCGAATCGCCTGCGTCCCATGATCTTCATCCACGACCCCCATCTTGGCTTCGCGGATTTTTCCTCCGAACGCATTCCCCAGCACAATCAACTGCACCAGCGGAAAAATCATCGACGCCATCATCAGCGCCGGCGACCGGAAGAATTTGCGCATCTCGCGCTCGATAATCGCCATCATCCGGTTCATGGCCGCAACCCCGGGCTCTGCGGCATCACGAACGCATGCGCCTTCACCAGTTCATCGCGCAACTGCCGGCCCGTGTAGTAAACAAATACATCATCCAGCGTGGTGTTCTGCACGGTAAGTGTTTTCAGCGCCGCCCCCGTCACCACCGCCATCTCGACCATATCTGTCGTTGTCCCCGACCCATTCGCCGTCAGCACCCGGAACATTCCTCCGCTCTCGTTCTGCACCGACGTTACTCCCGGCAATGCCCGCAGGCGCTCTTCCCAGTCGGCCGGCGGATGCTCGAAGTGCGCCTCAATCACATTCGATCCCGGCACGCTCGCTTTCAAAGCCTCTGGAGTATCCAGGGCCACCAGTTTTCCGTGATCCACAATCGCAATCCGGTTGCACAGCCGGTCGGCCTCGTCCATGTAGTGTGTGGTGATCAAGATGGTCAGCTTGCGCTTGGCCTTGATCGCGGTCAGCATCTCCCAAACCGCCACGCGCGACACCGGATCAAGGCCAGTAGTCGGCTCGTCCAGAAAAAAAATCTTCGGACTATGCACCAGGCCCCGCGCAATTTCCAGACGACGCCGCATTCCGCCCGATAACGTTTTGGTCTGCGCGTCCCGCCACTTCGTCAGGTCCACGGTCTCCAGCAACTCGGCAATCGCCTCTTTGCGCCGCTTGGCGGGGACGTCGTACAACTTCGCGTAGATATTCAGGTTTTCTTCCACTGTCAGATCCAGATCGCTGGTCAAGGCCTGCGGAATTACCCCGATTGTGCGCCGCACGGCATTGGGATCGTGAGCCACATCATGGCCAGCCACCCGAGCCGACCCCGCCGTGATTGGAATCAGCGTCGTCATCATCCGAATCAAAGTCGATTTCCCCGCCCCGTTCGGCCCCAGCAATCCAAAAATTTCCCCTTCTTTCACCGCAAACGAAATGTCGTCCACCGCCGTGAACTCGCCATAGCGTTTAACGATGTGCTCCACCTCAATGGCATTAGGAGCGTCCGCCGCGACGTCGCCCCGCAAGCTCAGCTCCGACGCCCCAACGCTAATGCCGTTCGCGGTGTTCCCGTTCGTCTTGTTCGCTTCTTCACTCATGGTTTGCACCTTGAAACTCTGCAACTTTGCCTCTCACTTCACTTGCTCCGGCGAAACCAACACCTCCGCCGTCATCCCCGGCACATAGGCTCCCTTCGGATTGTCCAATCTCACCTTCAAAGCAATCGTGCGAATATCCCGCTTGCGGCGCCCCACGTCCCGTTGCGTGGCAAAATCCGCCTCCGCCGCCTTATAAAAGACTTTGCCCGGAACCACCGTCCCACCTGGCAGGCGCACTCGCAGCGTGTCCCCCAATCCAACATGGTCGGCCTCGGTCTCCGGAATCGACGCGAACGCCCACGTATCGCTGAAATCCACCACCGTCACAATCGCCTGTCCTGCATTCACCACTTCGCCTTCGCGGGCCGCGCGCACCAGCACCGTTCCGGTCACCGGGGCATAGATCTTGGTGTAGCCCAACCGCACTTCCGATTCCTTCAGCGCCGCCACCGCGTTATCCACCTGCGCCCGCGTCGATTCCACCGTGCTCTGCGCCGCCGTCGCCTGCTTCGTCCGCGCAAGCGCCGAGTCCAAATCTCCCTGCCCCGCCGTCACCTGATCCTTCAGCGCCTGCACGCTCGCCTGTTGCGCCTTCAGATTCATCTCCGCCTGCACCCGGTCCTGATCCGATGCCACTCCCGCCAGCGCCAAGCCGATCGTCCGCCGGCTGTCGCTCTCCACCCGTGTCAAAGTAGCTTCCGCCTGCGCCAGTTGCGCCCGCGCCGCCGCCAGTCGCGCCTGCGAATTCGCTACATCTCCCGTCGTCGCCCCTTTGGTCGATTGTCGCGTGTATTCCGTCTCACTGACCTTCGACCGCAAACTGGCAATCGTAGCTGCCGCCCCGCGCTCCTCGGCTTCCAGTTCCGAAGGATCCAGCAACGCGATCAGATCTCCCTGCTTTACCTGCGATCCTTCCTGTACCAGCAGCTTGAGAATCCGCCCCTGAATCTGCGGACTCACCACGATCTGATTCGCATCGACCGTCCCCACCAGCACCAGGTCTTTCCCCGCCGGCGTTGAGAAAAAGTAGTACGCCGAAGCAATCGTCAGGATGATTCCCAGCACAATCAGAAATTTATTCCGAGCACTCATTGCAAATCTCCTAGCATCCAGCCTCCAATATCTCGTGGGAAGGCTCTGGGCTGTTCGCTCTTAGCTCTTAGCAATCATCCCGCGCCAAGGAAACGAAAAGCCAAAAGCGAACAGCAAACAGCCTTTTCTCCGCGCCCTCGGCGTCTCGGCGGTGATCACCGAAACAGNNTTCATCAGCGTCTTCATCAGGGGCGCCGCGCTGAAATAAAACACAATCACTGCCGCCACCGATGGCAGAAAATCCATGGGATTCACCGCCCGGAATTCTCCCGCCTCCGTCCCCTCCCGCAAGACCTCGACGAGTTTCCCGAAAATCGGGCGGAAATATTCCCTGGCGACCCGCTTCATGGGCGCGCCGCCCTTCGCGCCCGTTCGCATCCACTCCGACTGCACCACTCGCGGAAAGCGCGGATTAGCCGCGATGTAATCGAAATACGTCCCCAGATAGTCCAGCATCTTCTGCCGCGGAGGCAGGTTGCTTTCGAGCACCGGCATCACCCGCGCGCGCAACCCGCTGAACACATGGTCGAGCACCGCTTCGTACAATGCGTCCTTGTCCTTGAAGTAGTAATAAAGCAGCGCTTTGTTAACGTGCGCCGCCCGTGCGATGGCATCGGTCCGAGCGCCCGCCACACCAAGCTCGGAAAATTCCGCCACCGCCGCCTTCAGGATCGCCGCCCGGCTTGCCTCCGGACGGCCCCTCGTCCCCAGACGAGGAGCAACCGCAGGAACTTTCATATAATTAACCAGTTAGTTAGATTGTATCACGCAGCCAGGACCTGGAGGGAAAAACAAAGGGGAACAAAAAGGCGCCCTTACTTTATCTCGGCGGACTCCGCGTCCTCGGCGGTGATCGATCAAGCGGCCCCCGCTTTTTCCTCTCACGCCTTCGTCGCCGCGGCAGGTGGATCAAAGGGACCACAGCGCCCGCGCATGGAATGGCGGAACTTCTCCCGCTCCTCGGGAGTCATCCGCTCCCACCGTTCCGTCATGCGGTGGCGCCATCGCATAGGGCGGCCATGCCGCCCATGAAATCCGCCAAAGAGAATCTTGCTCAGCACCAAAATCCCAATCGCTTGCCAGAAGCCGATCACATGCCAGCCGAAGAGGGCCGGCATCAGCCAATTCCACAGACGCATGACTCCATAGCCAAAGATCGTAACGAACAGTACGGCAAATATTACGAACTTCACTCCCATTGCAACCCAATTCCTTCTCATGTCTTTGTCCTCATGTTCTTATGTATTCGTCGTGGATGGCCCGAAGCCGCTCGCGCAAGTAAAGAACTGCATAGTGCTTGCGCGAGAGCAGCGTATTCACGCTCGTGCCAGTTTGGGCCGCAAGTTCCTTGAAGCTGTAGCCCATCAGTTCGTGGGCGATGAACACTTCGCGCTGCTCGTCAGGCAGTTCGTCCAAAGCTGCCTCCAGTTCATCCAGCAACACACTTCGCGCGTAGACTGCGTCCGGCCCACCATCAGGCGAAGGAAGCAGGTCTTCCAACTGGAGCAGGTCCCCATCTTCTGTGACCGTCGCCGGCTGGTTTCTCAGCGCCTCCCGCTTTTTCCTGCGGAAGAGGTCCGTGATCCGATTGCGGGCCACTCGGAATAGCCAGGCAGTAACCTGCTCCACCGGCTTCATCATCCGGTAGGCCTCGACGAGTTCGTAGAAGACATCCTGCAGGACGTCCTCTGCGTCATCGCGGTCGGCCACACGTCTGCGGATGAAATTGCGCAGCCGGGATTGCTCCCGCTCGATCGCATCGGAGATCCGCTGGTCCTGGTCCGCCATCGTGACCTGCCACCGTTTGGTCAGCGCATCGTCCATCTACTGGTGTAGACGAATGAGCGTGACAAATATTGTTTGAAGTTAAGCTGAAGATACACCCAAGGCGTTCAGCGAACCGGGAGGGCGTTGCCACGCGTCCAAGTGTGACGGAAGGGTTCGAATAGCCGACGGAAGCACCGAGGAAAGGAAACTGCGTGCCGAAAGAGCTACTTCAAGCCGCCCGCGATCGAAGGCACCAGTAGCACCTCGTCGCCGTCCCGGAACGCGTACGAAGCGCCTCCCAGGAAGCGGATATCTTCCTCGTTGACATAAATGTTCAGGAAGCGCCGAGTCTCTCCCGCTTCATCCCGCAAATGGGGCTTCAAGTCGGGGAACTGCCGGTCGAGTTCCGAGAACAACTCAGTGAGATTCGAAACCGAGCAAACGACGCGGGGCGTTCCGGAAGTGAGACGCCGTAAAGCGGTAGGAATTTGAACTGTGATGCTCATGAAAAACCTCCTGGGCCAGGAGCCCGCAATAAATAGAGATGATGCCGTCGTTCGCTGTTCGCTCTTCGCTGTTCGGCCAACCCTATCTGTCGTGCCTCACGGCTTGACTGACTTACTGAACATCAAGGTCCAGCGAAAAGCAAACGACGAATAGCGAATGACGAACCGCGAGCAACTACCGTCCAGCGACCGCCGCCGTCTCCGCAACCGCCGCCGGCAACGCACCGGCCTTTGCCGCCAGGTACGCTTCAAACTCAGCCAGCTTCGGAGCGATCGGGGTTTCCGCTTGATACTTGTCCGCCAGCACGTCGGTGGTTTTGAGTCCGTTGCCGGTGATACAGAGCACCGTCGTCTCATCCGG
>PMBA01000159.1:0-1567 GCA_003152795.1 Acidobacteriaceae bacterium
AGCTCGTCCTTCAGCATCGGAGCAGCGATGGAGAGATTGCCGCGATCGATGTAGTTGATGAACACGGAAATGCCCAGCAACACAAGGACCGCCACCAGCTTGCCCGTGAGTTGCTTGGGCTGGTGCACCGTCGAAGTTTTCATAAATGAGAGTCGTGATTGTCTATTGCACCCGTGAATTTTGCAACCTTCTTCGTTGGAACTATGATCGCGAGGTTACGACTTCAGTGCAGAAACACTGATTTCGGCGAATCACTGTTGCGAAATCCCCAACTCGCACTCAAAGATGTTGACTTTGTGTTCGGCTTCAGAGCGGAATCGCGTTCACCTTCGACCGGATTCCCCAATATGATTCTCTGCAAACGGGCCGGAGCGAGTTGACAATAGCGCCATTTGTCGCTATTGTAGGCGACATAATGGTAAACGAGCTGCGAGCAGTCGTGCAGGAATTAGGGGGCGACCAAACCCTCGGTCGGGCTCTTTCGAACGATCGCGATATGCGCGAGGCCATCCGGGAGGGGTTTCCTCCCGCGGTAGTGAAGGAGTTGATGCGAACCTCTGGTTTGACGCTCAAAGAGCTCGCCAGCGCACTTGACCTTTCGCCTCGAAGCTTGCAGCGCCGCCGTCGCAGTGGAAGGCTGGCACGTTATGAATCCGACCGGCTTTACCGATTGGCTCGCATCGTAGCGATTGCTAATGAATATCTTGGTGACCGCGAGCGTGCCATGCGCTGGCTCAAGCGTCCCAACCGTGCCCTCGGTGGCCTCGCCCCTGTCGCTGCAATTGACACAGAGCTGGGAGCGCGCCAAGTGGAGAGCATCCTGGGCCGCATCGCCTACGGCGGAATTAGTTGAGCCGACTTTATCGAGTCTTGCGTAAGACGTATGCCCGTGCTCCCTTTGACGGCGAAGGGGCATATCGCTACGGTGGACGTTGGTCGAGCCCCGGAACCCGCCTCAGCTATACCTCGGAACATCAATCTCTCGCGATGCTGGAGTACTTCGTCCATCTCGATGTGGACGATGCTCCCGGTGATCTGGTTCTAGCTGTTGCGGAAATCCCGGACGATCTAGCCCGGGAACGGGTTGAAACCAGCAATCTGCCTGCAAACTGGCGCGAATCTGCGGCTCCTTCCGAACTCGCTCGGCTGGGTGATGATTTCGCGCAACGAGGAGAGAATTGTTTGCTACTGGTGCCCTCCGTACTCGCGCCCACTGAAAATAACTGGCTGATCAATCCCGCGCACACCGACTACAACACGATCGTCGTGCGAGAAGTGGAGCCGCTCAGCTATGATCCGCGTATGTTCCGGAAACAACGCAGCCCCCGTCGGCACTAATTGTATTCTGGGCGTGACGACCAAATTCGGCAAAAGTCTCGATTGGATTGTCAGAGGCGACAGCAGATAGTGAGCCGCTCCAAACAGATCGAACACATACGTGAAATTGTAAACGGGCTAGCGTAACGAGATCATCGTTCAAAAAACATCCGCCTTCAACCAATACAGCGAAGTTAGCCTGGTTCGATGACTTGCAATCCTCTTACCAGCGAGAAGTGACGTTTGTTGA
>PMBA01000159.1:1694-5770 GCA_003152795.1 Acidobacteriaceae bacterium
TCGGCCGCGATGCCGCCCAGGCTGCGAGGTCGAAACTACCTCTTTCCCCGCGAATGATGACATCGGCATCGAGAATTATCGCCATTTGTCCGCCGGCGGCTTGAGAGTCTTGCGTGCCTCTTGGACATCACGGCGCCATGCTTTGGCCTCGTCGTTCGACAATTCGGTTTCGACCAGCACCTGGGCCAGATCGCGGCCGACGCAGACTTGCTGGCTGTCCGGCACCAAGCGGGCAAAAGGAGCTCCGTTCTTGAGGAGCACAAAGGTGACGTTTTGATAGTGGGCGCGGTTGACACAATCGGCAAAATTGCGCGCCGCTTCCGTGACGGTGATGATGGTTTTTGGCACAGAATCATATTATCATATTATATGATTCTCTGCAAACGGGCCGGAGCGGTCGTTTCACTGGGTGAAATAGCTATGCCGCGGCCAGATGGAGTTTTACGAAACGGAGCCAAATCTGGATGCCGGTTCCCGCTAATGGTGAATGTTAGCCGCAGCCGTGCCAAAGCGAAACGCCCTAACATTGACTTTCGCCTTATGTTCGTACATAGTGCATTGTGAGGCGAATGGCTGTCATGCTCGATTTGAGTAGGATTATGGGCACGAAGCCACGAGTTTTGTGCAACCCGTTGCACAGGGACGACCTGCTATACGAAGGGGTCGAGGCCTACAAGAAAGAAGGACCCAAGTTCATGCAGCGCCTGGTCGCCAAGCATAAGGCTAGGGTCGAAGATGCATGATCCTGCAACCGGAGGCGCTGCTGCCTGTGACCAAACTGTTTCAACAACTCCGCAGGTCATTTCAATCTGCGCACGCCGCCGCCGGCCGGCGCCAGCTTACCAACCTTCCCTGATCGGTTTATCCTTCAGGCGAATTGCGAAGCAAACCCAAGTAGTCCAAACAGAAGCCGGAAACGGAGCAAGCCAAACCGTTCTCTTTCTCCTACTTGCCCGACAAGAGAACCTCCGGATGCTTATGTGCGATCGTCAGAAGCTTCAAGGTTGCTTCCCGCGCGTGAGCGGCTTTGGCGGGGGCGGTACGTCGGTAACCCGCAATGCTCCCTTCTTGCCCTGCTCGAAAGCCAAAGCTTCATGCAACGACTGTTTCAAATCACGGAACACTTTCACTGCCTGCTTCTTCCTTCTTGCTTGTTCCAAGGGAGTAACCCTAACCGCCGAGCAAACGTTCAGTCAAAATTTGGCCTCGCCCCTGTGGTCGGGGGCTAAGCGGCTTTACTGGCCTGGCCTTTTCTTACACTCTGAAGAACCGTTGCGGGAAGCCGCAGCACGCAAATCCTTGAGTCTTTCTTCGCTTTGAAGTGAACGGCGACTCCGCCATCCTCGGGAAATGGGTCTGACAGTACTTCAAAATCTTCGCCATAAAGCCGAACCGCGATGAGGCAGTGTAGCCCATACGTTTGACCTTCGCGCAGACTTCCAAGACGGAATGAGATTCGATATTACGCTTGGTCATAATAGATTTATTTTACTGCCCAGCATTGCGGAAAGGGCGAAGCACTCCTTAGCTGCTCACAACCCCGTCGTTGTTGAAATGTCGCCCCTAATTGCCGAAGGTTGAATCACTGAAGAGAGTCTCAGTCGCAACCTTGCCCGTGGTTCGGTTGGGTAGTGACGATGGATGCCATGCAGATCAGTCAGAATCACTGTACCGCGGCAGAGCTTTCGTCTCGATTGCCTGTTCGGTGATCGGGCCTTCGAGCGTGCTAACTCGCGGCGGGGAACAGATTACCTCCGTAAGTGAAATTGCCACGAGTACTCTTGAGCCTTCTGCGGGGTCGAGTGTTCTAATTACGAAAGGAGCGACACCAAGGAGGACGAGATGCAAGAGCCAAGCGACCATTTGCCCACGCAAGCCACCGCCGCGGACGAAGCACATATGGGCAATGCCGTCGTCAGTCCCCAGGAAGCGGCGGGTGAGCTTAGCCGCAATGCCGAAACCCAAAACGGCGCGACGGACAAAAAGACTGCGACCACTGCCACGCCACAGGTGGAGAGCTCCTTGAATGAAAAAGGATCTCAGGCGAAGTCGGCTGCTTCGGACACACCCGCCGTTAACTCCGCTCCGGACGGAACTCCGCAAGAGGAGCCTCCGATCACACCCATGCTGGACCTAATGCGCATAGGATCGGACCGAGAAATTCAGGTCGTTCGCATAGAGGTCGGGGACGACGAAATCGTGCATTGGACTTACGGTTGCGTAAACGATCCCAGCGGCCGACGGCACCGCGTGCCCCCACTGCCACTCGCCTTGTACTGGTCCTTGATCCTGGCAACCAGTCTCGGGAAGTTCAAATCAACCCGGGAACTCTTCGATAGCATCGCCACACTATTGCGGGATAACGCCATGCTTCCGGAAAAGGAATCCCTGCTGCTTGCCTACTGGTCGATGGCCACGTGGTTCATGGATTTTCTACCGTATCTTCCAGCGGTCGTCGTGACCGGACCAGCGGCTGCGGCTGATCGGTTGCTCCGGACGTTGTTGGCTGTATGCCGGAGACCCGTGCTACTCGCCGACGTGAGTCCTGCCGTTCTCCGGGCGATTCCGCTCGGTGAGCTGATGCCGACCCTCTTGATCCGTGAACCGCAAGCGACTGCCCGCATGGCCGCCTTGCTCGATGCTTCCAACCAACCGGGATACTGGGTGTACAGTGGGAAGGATTTCCAACGGTTCTACTTCGCGAAGTGCATTTACACCGGCGAGCACATCAAGAATCCACTGTTGGCGGCCAACAATATTCATATTCACGCGGGTGGGAATTCTCGGAGAGCGCTGCGCCCGCTGCCGAGCGATGAAGTCATACAGGATTTCCAAAGCCGACTTCTTTTTTATCGCTTTCTGGGTCATGACCGGGTGGCGGCGTCGAGATCTCGAGGTCCAGGATTTCAATTTCGACCCGAAATCTCTGCCATGGCCGAAGCCCTTCAGACATCGATCGTGGAGGATGCCGCGTTGCAGCGTGGCGTGATGGAATTGCTGCCAGAACGCGATGAGCAGTCGCGTGTCGATCGTGCCAGTGGGTGGGACGGGATGGTTCTGAGGGCGGTTCTGTGGCACTGCCACCAACCCGACCAGCAGCAGCAGCTGTTTGTTCGTGAAATTGCGGCTACCGTCAACCGAATCTACAGCGAAGAGGGAGAATCGCTGAAAATTAGCAGCGAGACTGTGGGACATGTGCTGAAAAACCTTGGGCTGTATACCCGCCGCCTAGGCAATGCCGGCAGGGGACTCGTGCTTGACAAGACCACGCAGGCTCGGGCCCACGAACTGGGCTATGCCAACGACGTGCTTCCAGACAGTTCTGGAGTATCTGCCTGCGGTCACTGTCACAAACTGCAAGTGATAGAAACAGCAGAAGTTGTGTAGGAAGTGCAGGTTGTGAAGGTTTTTTGTCGATACTGAGCAGACCCGGAGAACTTGATCACCACGCTCGGCGCGGCTTGCCACGCCAGAGCCCATGGCCGCCAAAACACTCTCGCCCAGCATCAGGGCGGCCGTCTCGATCGCCTGCTCGATGACGGGGATCTGGCTTTTGTAGACCTTGAAGTAGATCAGCTCCGAAGGCTCCTCTTCCCTTCCCGTCAGCTCCTTCTCCACTGCCCGCCTGAAGTCCTCCTTCGGCATCTCACGAGCTCTGTGCAACCAGGTTGCACAATCGAAGTCCTGACCATCCCGGCGCGCGACCTTCGCCAACTCCAGCCCTTTCGTCCATCCCACCCCTTTCAGACCCTTTCGCACCTGCGGCGGTAGGTGTTCGTGAATCGACATTAGGTAATACGCTTTCCTTCTCGATTCCGGAAGCGCCTCGTCAGAAACTCGTCAAACGACTTCAGGTTACCGAGCCTCCAGTACTGACCCGCCCGTACCTCGCACAGATACCGGCCCAGATCGACAAAGCGCGTGTCGCGCTCCGTCTATTTCTGCTTTTCCCACGCCAGGATCTCGTCGATTTTGGTCAGGACAAACAGGGCGCGCTTGCGATTGAGCTTCGGCGGCATCGGCGAATACTTAGTAAACAAGTTCGTCAAGCAGACCAAGGTCAACTCCGGGTTTGC
>PMBA01000024.1:0-293 GCA_003152795.1 Acidobacteriaceae bacterium
GATGCCAGCGCGGTGCATCCCGAGAGCTATCCCGTCGTGGATCAGATGGCCAAGGACTTGGCCTGTTCGGTGAACGACCTGATGCGCGATGGGGGACGGCGGCAGAAGATCCAGCTTGCGAAGTATGTCACGGAAGACGTCGGTCTGCCGACGCTCACAGACATCCTGGCCGAGCTGGCTAAGCCGGGCCGAGATCCGCGCCGGCAATTCGAGGTATTCGCTTTCCAGGCCGGTGTGGAAAAGATGGAGGACTTGAAACCAGGCATGAAGCTGCCGGGCATCGTCACCAACGT
>PMBA01000024.1:329-3727 GCA_003152795.1 Acidobacteriaceae bacterium
AAGGCCGCGCCAACAATCGGCGCGGCATCCACCGGAAAGCCCTCATCCGCTCCTGGCCGACCTAAGCTGCCTACGCAGCCAGCGAAACCGCAAGCTGCTGATTGGTTCACCGAAGCGCTCAGCCGGAACCGGCCACACAAAGGCCCTTGAACCATCAGTTCTGAAATTTGAGCTGGGCTTCGAGTTCGGCGATTCGCTGTCTCAGCGGCTCAACGGCTTTTTCGACTTCGGCGGCCGTGTAGCGCGGCGTGATGTATTTCGGGCAGTTCCAATCGAATGAGATGACTTCGATGAAGAACAGCCGCTCGACAATGCGATGGACTTCCGGTTCCGCGAATTGCGCGACCAGTTCGGGATGCTGCCGCGCGTCCTCGATGCGCGCGTGACCGAGGATCTTCAGGCGTTCGCGACGCGGGTAATCCATGAGGAACAGCGCGACGCGGTCATTCGCGGCGAGATTGCCGGTGGAAAGCATCTGGCGGTTGCCCGTGAAATCGGCGAACGCGAGCTGCGTCGGGCTCACGACCTTCAGGAATCCCCGCGGCCCGCCACGATGTTGAATGTAAGGCCAGCCGCTCTCCGTAATGGTGGCCATATAAAACGAGTCGCGCGCTTCGACGAAGGTGCGTTCTTCGTCGGTAAGCGAATCTCTATCTGGCGCCGAACCGATGCTGGCACGGTGTCCGTAATAATGCTCCTGCGCCTCCAGCACTGACGGCGTGAGGACGTTTTGCATGAATCGCTCGGCCATGGTTCTCAGTTCCTTTGATTGTTCAGCGCCAATTCTTCCGGCGTCACAACCAGATCGAGCTTTTCCGTATGCCGGATGACTGTGATGGGTGATGGGATGCCAATCGCCTGGGCGACGAGGTGACGGTGCAATTCATCTATCCCCGCAACGGGCTCGCCCGCAAACGCGACGATAACGTCACCCTCGCGCAGACCGGCACGGGTTGCGGGACTGCCCGGCTCGATACCGGCGACCAATACCCCGTAATCCACCCCTAACCGGTGAAACCGAACGACTCGCCGGTGGATGGGCACATTCTGGCCGGCAACCCCGATCCAGCTGCGGCGGATGCGGCCTTCCTTGATCAGCCANNACGAATTCGGCGGTGTTGCTGGCGATGGCAAAGCAAATCCCCTGGGCCGGAAGAATGATGGCCGTGTTGACGCCGATGATTTCACCGCAGGAATTGACCAGCGGGCCGCCGGAGTTCCCGGGATTCAGCGCCGCATCCGTCTGGATGACATTGTCGATCAGACGACCGGATTGAGAGCGCATCGAACGGCCCAGCGCGCTCACCACGCCCGCGGTCACCGTCTGTTGAAATCCGAACGGACTCCCAATCGCGACAGCGATATGCCCGACCCGGACGGATTTNNCCTAGGTGCGCGTGGACGAGCTGGGACGCGTTGATGCGGATAACAGCCAAATCAGTCTCCGGATCCTCGCCGGCCAAGCCTGCGGCGAAGACGCGGCCATCCGCCAGCGTCACTTCCATTCTGCCCGCACCGTGGACGACGTGGCTGTTGGTGAGGATGAAGCCNNACGCGGGCGACGGTTCTGGAATAGCTGTCCAGCAATTCGTCGTCGCCTGGTGGTGATTGGATCGGCGGCGCCGCGACCACGGAGTCGGCGTCACTCAGCGCAGGAACCAATTCGACGGTCCGGCGCCCCTGAAATGCGGTTGGGACTTTCATCGGGATGTCTCGATAGACGGTTAAAGACTTGTTCGCGATAAACTACGATCACAGTTGCGGCTAAACGTCGTCTTCTGGTCGATGGTTCCCCGGTTCATGCNNGAGTTTCTCCAGCTTGGCAACAATCGCTCGCTTGCCGAGGGCGCCGACGGTCTGATCCCGCACTTCCCCGCCCACGAAATAGAGCAAGGTAGGAATGGATTGGATGCCAAAGCGCGCCGCCAGTCCGGGATTGCTGTCGACGTTGACCTTGGCGACCTTCACGCGGCCAGCCTGCTCAGACGCAATTTCGTCCAGCACGGGGACAAGCATTTTGCACGGCCCGCACCAGTCGGCCCAAAAATCCACCAGGACAGGCTGAATTGATTGGAGAACTTCGCTCTCGAAATTTGCTTCGTTGATTTCAATTGTCGTTTTCATATTCGAATTCTTGGAGATTGGTTGCTCCGATTCTCGGGAAGCGCCGATTACAGTCACGCCGCCAGGGCGAAGAGTGGTTCAGTTTGCAACACGGAGCGTTGATGCCTATTCCACTCGGCGACCGCGTGAACATTCTCCGTTGCGAGAGCTGGAAATACGAGGTGTGGATACTCGGTTTGCCACGCCAAAGCCTCGGCTTCATTCAGGGCGAGCCGGAGCATGCGCTCTCGGGCTTTGAGCTCGCCGCGCGCCTCGGCGAAAATCGCATCTTTAGCCTTCCGGATCTCCGCGAGAATCTTACGGCAAGATCTCAGGCAGAGCATGCTGAACGCGCGTCCGCCACCGGCTTCCACCCGAACATCGTTTGTCTGGTTCGACTTCATATTCTCATTTGCCTTTCTTCATATGTAATCACTGTGGTTACACAGTCGCACAAAAAAAGAGACTGTCAAATGCAGCTCTTCCTGACTCACCCAGCCGACGCTTTCACCGTACCCATCACGTCGGCCAAGGTGGTCTTTTCCAGGTCCCGTTCCAAGGCGCTCTGGGCCGACGCAAAAATCCTGTCCAGAGTCTTCCGAATGCACTTGCCCACNNGCCAAATCGATGCGACGGGGCGAGCGGCTCAAGCGGGAACCAGAACCGGCTCCTTTGCAGGTTTCAACCAGCTTTGCCCTCTGCAAGGCCAGCAGAAGCCGCCGCACTATTACCGGATTGGTGTTGACGCTGGCCGCCAGGAGCGCGGACGTGACGCGGNNACGTGAACGGCCATGGCAAAACGGCAGCTGGTTCTCATGAACTATACAACATCGTAACTGCAGTGATTACAGTTGTCAACCGGCGAAGCCGCAGGAGTTCGTGAGCGGTTTCGCGGCTTGTCCGCCCGTTTCCGCGAACAATTCGGTCTCCAGCATGCCCGTCCAGTCCGCCAGCGTTTGAAATTTCATCGGTTCGACGGTGGGCCGCCTCCTCGCTCAACACACTCCCTGAGGGAAGAAAACCCTCCCGGTGTGGATGCGTGCTACACAGATGTCCTTTCCCTTTCGTGTGAAACGCCGATCTCCGCCGGATAGGCGGGTCGGTGAGAGTGAGCGGTGATGGCCTCCCAAAAGTTGCCCCAAAATGTTAGTTTGCCCAACTTGCGGTGGGGCATCGCATCGATTGCAGGCTCACGCGCGAAAAGAAAGGCCACCATTACCACCAGAAGCGTGCCGAGCATAAGGCGCAGCACCCATGGCGGGGACATAAAATGGGTCAGAAAGCCCGCGAACAGG
>PMBA01000024.1:3778-6416 GCA_003152795.1 Acidobacteriaceae bacterium
CACATGGCCAGAGGGATGAGGTGGTGGCGGGGGTAGTAGGCGGGAATACACGAGAGCAGGAAGGCTCCGAGAATCGAACCCAGGCCGATCGCTGAGAGCATCAGGCCGAACAGTCCAGGGCCGCCCTTGAGCACGCTCTGCGCGAACACGGGCAGCAGTCCCTGCAACGGCGCGGCCAGAAACATAAAGATCACGCCCATGATGGTCAGGCGACGGGTCCCGGGGCTCGTCCAGACGAATTTCAAGCCCTCGCGGATGTCGTCGTAGATGGAGCCCGTGTTGGGGCGGGATGGAGCTGGTGCGCTCGGAAGGGCGAGCAACAAGGCGATCAACAGCGGGAGAAACGTGCAGGCATTGAAGGTGAAGGCACCCGCGACACCGATCGTTCCGATAAGCGCCGCCGCCAACATGGGACCGCAGAGCCTGGCCATATTGAACTGCACAGAGTTCAGTGCGAGGGCCGAGCCCAGNNCGCGTGGAACCAGACTGGGCACGACGGAAAGGAAGACCGGGCCGTTGAGAGCCCATATGATCCCCTCGAGAAACGTGAAGGTGATAACGACCCAGGGTGTCGCCCGCCCTAGGAACGCGGACACGGCAAGGCCCGCGCCGAGCGCACACGCCAACGCCTGCAAGGTGATTAACCAAACCTTCCGGTTCACCCGGTCCGAGATGACGCCAGCGAGCAGCGCGAGCAGGAGCACGGGGCAGAAGTCAGCAAACTGCAAGATCTCGACGAGAAGACCTTGGTGAGGATTGCCGATGGTCTGACTTGTGACAGCCCAACTTTGGGCGGCGTTCTCGGTCCAATTACCGGTGTTCGAGATGCAAGCCCCGATCCAGAAGATCAAAAATGGTCGGTGTCGGAAGACTTCCAAGGGTCTCCCGATGCCTGAGCGAGACAGGATGTTGGGACTGTCGGGCATCAAGGCCTCCTATCGCCTCGCCAACGGCGGTTCAACGGGCCTCCTCACAAGTTCAGGCGCCAAGTCCTTCATGGTGTCAGTGCGATTGAGGCATGCGCTCACCGGATCACATCGTTTTTGTCGTCCCGCCATCCAGGTCGATCAGCGCCCCATGCAGATACCGGTTCTGCGGCAACACCATAAACGCCACCAGATTCGCCACATCCTCCGGCTCGCCGATTTTCGTAATGGCGGAGTCTGCCACCATCAGCGCCTCGGCCTCGGCCGCACTGATCCCTTTCTCTTTCGATAAAGTCTGCAGTCTCGTGAGTAACCTCCCGGTGCGCACTGCCCCCGGATTGATCGCGTTTACCTGCACCCCGTCTTGCACGCCCACATCCGCCATCGCTTTTGTGAATGAAAGCATCGCCGCATTCACCGAGCCGCCAATGGTAAACTGTGCCCCGGGCGTCCGGCCTCCTACACCCGCAATATTCACCACCGAGCCCTTTTGCCGCTTCAGGATCGGCCACGCCGCTCGCACCAGCCGAACCGCCCCGAAAAACTTCAGCGCAAAGCCATCCGTCCAGTCGTCCTCGCTCAGCGCTAGAAAATCCCCTCGCTTGGTCGCCCCCGCATTATTCACCACGATATCGATCCCACCCAGCGCTTCGATGGTTTTCTGCACCAGCAACGCTGGCGCCTCCGACTTCCGCAAATCCAGCGACAACCAGGCCGCCTTCCCTCCATTGCTCTCGATCTCAGCCTGCGCATCCTTTAGCAATTCCGCATTCCTTGCCGCCAGCATTACCTTAGCGCCCTCCCTTGCGAGTTTCAATGCAATGGCTCTGCCAATTCCGCGGCTCGCCCCGGTTACAATCGCGACTTTATTCGACAATGGCTGCTTCATCGGCGTGCAAGATAAAGCGATCAGCCCATGCCCTCAACTCTGTCATTTCCTGGGCAAATGGTTCGAGTTTTGGCAATGTTCGGGAAGGTTACTCCCGCGCGGACCACACTGGGTGTTCCCGGTGAGTCATGACGTTGTAACACATGGTTTCGCACACGCTAATTCGCACAGTCCATCAATCGGCGACAATTCCAATCCCTAAACGTAAGGCGCAGAAGTTTTTTGTAAGATTTTGTCTTCCCCGTGGCCAGACTGTGGAGTTGCGCATCGCCAGTGGTCTCCACCACATAATCGACGCCTCCACCGGTAATGTCCGAAAGACTCTGGGCGAGCTCACCGCGACGGTTGTCGATGGTGTGGGTGGCTCCCAATTGGAGAGCCAGCTTGAGGCGGAGAGGCTTGATATCTACGGCGATGATGGTTCAGGCCCCGACAATCCGCGCCGCCATTACTGCCGCCAATCCGACGGCTCCAGCGCCAAATACGGCAATGCTCGAGCCGGCCTTGACTGCAAGGGAGTTAATCACCGTTCCGACGCCAGTTTGCAGGCCGCAGCCGAGAGGCGCGAGCAATTCCAATGGCGGCGTTCTCGGTACTTTTACGAGGTTGCGCACGGTCGCCAGCGTGTGAGTGGCGAAGGAAGATTGGGCGAAGAAGCGCCCGCGGACGCCGCTGCTTTCAAGCGCGTTGCTGCCATCCAGGCGTTGGAAACCGAAGTTGGCTCGCGGGGGCCTTCCGTTTCAAGTTTTTCGATCGGAGCGGCTGACCCGGCTCGCGCAGCACGGCGGCGCGGATAGCGATTACGGATGAAGAACGGGCTTTC
>PMBA01000147.1 GCA_003152795.1 Acidobacteriaceae bacterium
CGGCTGGGTGCGCGACTATTTCTTCGTCGCCAACGGATACGAAAAAGATATGGATTTCTACGCGTACCGGGGCGATACGGTCGATCCTCTGCCATTTCGCAACATGCGCGCTTATCCGTATCCCGGCCAGTCTTTTCCCTCCGACGCCGAGCATCTGAATTACCTGCTCGAATACAACACCCGGTTCATGTCGGGGAATGAGGCGAGCGGATACGCGTTCCAATATCCGAAGTGAGACGGTCGCGCCGCCTGCTGGAATCGGTTTCTTTCAAGCGCCGCGACGGCGTGATTTACATCGCAGCCTAGCGCCTGTCGGTGGAGTGCCGGCCGGCCCCGCCCGTCTCTCTATCTCACTGCTGCCGTGCTTTCGCCAGTTCTTTCCACGTCACCAATACAAAACCCTGCTCCTTGAGAAACTGGCGGAACTCTCCGCTCTTTACCATATCCAGGTCGCGTTGACGCCACGCTGCTCCCCAATCGGGATGGTCCCAGGTCGCGCCGCGCATCTCCTCGTCGTCGTACGCCAGATGCACGATGAGTTGGTAGACACCCGGCGGGAGCGCCGCTAGTTGCTTCTTGTACCAGTCAAGCCAGTCTTTCTGATTGGGCGTGACGCCCGGTTCCATGGAGACAATGCGCTGCACGGTGACCTCCTCCGCGGGCACGGAAATCCCCGCGGGCGAGCCATGAGTTCCCGAGGGCTCCAATAGGATCGGGAGCTTGTATTCATCCCGCAGTTTTCGGTAGACGCCGAATAGTTCGCTCGACGAGACCATGCCCGCCATGTGCATATCAAGGTGCGTGAGCGGAATGCCCGCGTTTTTCGCACGGTCAATCTGCGAACGCAATTCGTACTTCACGTCCGCGATCCTGGCATTGCGGGCAACGTCGGGTGTGTCGGAAGGAAAGTATCCGTTGGTGTCGACGAGGCTCGGGACTCTGCCCACTCCGCTGACCGGCCCCCAGCGCAGATCGGTCCACTCACTGGTCAGCGCCAGGTGGATGCCGAGATCGGCGTTCCGATGCTGCTTCGCCCAGCGTGCCACCTCGGGAAACCACGGGCACGGAACCAGGATGCTGGCCGAAGTGACCCATCCTTTATCCAGCGCTTCGAACGTGGCCCGATTGACGGAATGATTCATGCCGAGGTCGTCGGCGTGAATCACCAACAGGCGCGCCGAGGCCGGATAGCCCAGGCGCTCCCGCAAGGTTTTTTCGGGGACAGTCGTTGGAGGAGAACTCTGGGCGACGCTCACATAGGCGAAGCCCACGCAGACAGAAAAGAACCGGAGTAGACAGCGCATTCTGTGGTTCATGACCGTGACTCACGCTCCGCCGAATTCGGCGAATTCCTGAATTCCGCCAAAGCTCGGCAAGAATCGTTTTAATGCTGTTGTTTTTTCTTTGACAGAATAGCTCTTCCGTATAGAATTCGAGAGAATTTTATCGAACTGCGGCAGGGTCGCCCTATTTGCGACGCTGTGAGCACGGTTGCCCCTTCCCCGAAGCCCCGTTATCGCAGGATAATGGGGTTTTGTTTTTGAGATCTTGCATGAGTTCTACGCTCAACCCGCCCGCTGACGTCCCGCGCTTGCGGCGCTCGCTCACGCTCTGGGACCTGATTCTCTACGGCATCATCGTGATTCAGCCGGTGGCGCCGATGTCGGTGTTCGGCGTGCTCAGCGATCGTGGCCATGGACACGTAGTTACGACCATCCTGATTGCCATGGTGGCGATGCTGTTTACCGCCATCAGCTATGGCCGCATGGCGCGCGCTTATCCCAGCGCCGGCTCGGCTTTCACCTACGTCGGCCAGGAAATTAATCCCGCTCTCGGCTACGTCACTGGTTGGAGCATGGTCATGGATTACATGCTCAATCCGATCATCTGCACCATCTGGTGCAGCCAGCAGGCGCATGTCTTTGCTCCCGGCGTGCCTTATGCCGCGTGGGCCGTCTTCTTTGCGCTGGTCTTTACGCTGCTCAACATTCAGGGAGTGAAAACCTCGGCCCGCGTGAACTCGGCTCTCGCGGCGGGAATGGGCGTGGTAATCGCAATTTTCTTTGTGGTGGCGGCACGCTACATTTTTGGGCATCCGCACGACGGCGCAGGCTTCTATACACGCCCCTTCTACGACCCGGCCCTGTGGAACACGAAGGCTGTCCTTGGAGGAACCTCGATTGCCGTGCTCACCTACATCGGCTTCGACGGCATCTCCACGCTCTCGGAAGAGGCGGAAAACCCGCGCCGCAATATTCTGCTGGCCACGGTGCTGACCTGCCTCGTGATCGGAATTCTGTCGGCTGTCGAGGTTTATGCCGCACAGTTGATTTGGCCCGCGTCACAGCCTTTCCCGGACGTTGACACCGCGTTCGTTCACGTCGCCGGCCGCGCCTGGTTGCCGATGTTTGGCATCATCGGATTCACCCTGCTGGTCGCGAACTTCGGATCCGGCATGGGCGCGCAGATCGGCGCTGCCCGCCTGCTCTACGGGATGGGACGAAGCAACGCGCTTCCAAAATCATTTTTCGGAGTGGTGGACGCGAAGCATCGCGTACCGCGAAATAACGTCTTGTTTGTGGGTGCAATCGCGCTGATTGGCGCGTTCGTGATGAGTTACGGCCTCGGCGCCGAGATGCTCAATTTCGGCGCGCTTATCGCCTTCATGGGAGTGAACGCCGCGGCGTTCGTGCGTTACGTGGTGCGCGACCAAAAGTGGACCTTGTCGTTCGTCGTGCCCCCCGTCCTGGGCTTCGTAATCTGCCTGTTGCTGTGGCTGAGCCTCAGTTCTCCCGCCAAAATCGCTGGCACCATCTGGATGGTTGCGGGCATCGCCTTCGGCGCCTGGAAGACGCGTGGTTTCCGCGGAGACCTGGTCAACTTTGATGTGCCGGCGGATGAGGAATAATAATGTCAGAGGTAAGAGGTTAGATTGCAGAGGTTAAAACCGTTCGCACGTAGATGTGACTTGGTCTTACCTCTGCAATCTGACCTCTGACCTCTGCAATCGCCTCATTCCACGTTCCAGCCGCTCACTTCAACCTCCGCCTTCGCCGCTTCCAGCCTGCTGGCGCGGTACGTGGCCGTGATCTCCCGCTTTTCACCGGGTAGCAGCGAAATGTAATTATCCTGCCAGACGACCGGCAGAATTTCCGCGCCGCCTTTGCCCTTATCGAGTTTCAAGCGCGCAAAAAACGCGATTGCCTTGCTGGGGTTCTCCACGGTGACATGGGTTACGAGGTCGTTCTCCAGTTTCTCCGTGCGGCTTGACACGTTCAGCTTTACCTTGGGCAACTGGGCCAGCGCAGTATAGTCCGCATACGAAGCCGTCGGAGTCGTATACCAGGTCGATTTAGACCAGTCTAAAGTCTCCGGTTTCGTCGAGAGCCAATAGAAGTTCGAACCAACCAGCTTGCCGGCGCTGTCGCTGACCCGAAGATCCAGAAAGTATGCCGGCGATAATCCTTCGATCTGCGGCAGTTCAAACACTTTTGCCGTGCTGTCGGCCATCGCGTCCAGCGCAGTCTCTTTGGAAAACTTCTGCGTGCCATCCAGATTGAAAACCCGTGCCTCGAGCTTCAGACCTTTGGCATCCGCATACTGGCTGCTCACCAACCACACCGAGTGATCGTCATATCCATAGACGGGGTCGAGCGCCTGCATCGCCTTCTTCGCGCCGAAATATCCGCCCGCCGGACGCAAGTAGTAGTCGTAGAGATGCCAGATCATCGACGGCCACGCGTTATTCAGCATCCACTGGATCACACCCGTCGAAGTGTACTTGTTGCGGCTGTACGCTTCGTACATGGCGCGCACCCCTTCATAAGTCATGAGCTGCGACTTGTAGGTGAAGTCTTGCGCGCTGCTTGCCTTTCCGTACCGCGCGTTCAGTGCGTCGGTAAACACCTGCATCGTCTTGAAGGCCCCGCCACCGGCGTGAAAATTCCAGTACTCATCGACTGGCCAGAGATGCTCTTTCGGAACCATTCGTTCGACGCTCTCAATCGGCGGAACCGCTGGTCCCATGCTGGTTTCGGTATTGAAGCCGTAGGCGCCGCCGCACCCACCGGCGTTGCAGGACTTTTCGTCCGTATGAAGGTGCGGATCCGCCGCCCAGTACGAAGGCGCCACGTATTCATACGGCCCGCTCATTTTCACGCCGCTTCCGCCGGTGACCGTGGTCGGCTTCGCCGTGGCCGAGGACACCACCGGATTCGGCCACCGCAGGTCAGACTCGATCTTCAGATACATCTCCTCCACGTCTGGCGGTGGAGGGTTGTCGCTTCCATTCAGCCACATCACCATGCTGGGATGGCTTCTCATCCGGTATATCTGGTCGCGCAAAGACGACTTCGCAATCTCGAAGTCCTCGTCCTTCCAGCTTCCCCAATGTTCCCAGAAATCGCAGCAGCACCATCCCGCCATCACCAGGATGCCCTGCTGGTCGGCCATCTCAAAGAATTCTTCGGTCTCGAGTTTCCCCTCGAGCCGAACCGTATTGAGTCCCATGTCGCGCACGTAGCGGAACTCATCCGCGAGCCGCTCCGGATTTTCGCGCAGCATCATGTCGGGACTCCAGCCGCCGCCACGAATCAGAATGTTCTTGCCATTGATTTTGAATAGGCGTTGCAGGCGATCCGGCGCCTGCTCCGCGACTTCGGAGGTGATCTCGCGGATTCCGAACTTGGTGCGCGACATATCGGAAAGTTCACTCCCTTTCCCGTCGTTTACTTCGAACCGCAGATGCAGTTCGTACAGGTTCGGCGTCCCCATCTGCGCCGGCCACCACAGCCGCGGATTGCTTAAGTTGAGCTGTGGATACTGCTCCGGCGAGAAGACCACGTCTTTCGACTCTCCCGCCGCCAGTTCCACCGGTTGCTCGAATTCAGCTTTCTCGATGCTGCCCTTCAACGTCCCTCTCACCGGGTGATCGCTGGCGTTCTTTACCAGGGCCGTCACCGTCAAGTGGGCGGCACCGGCGTCGTTGGCGAGCGCATCGACCCGCGAGAGCACGGCCGGATGCCGCAGCGCCACCGGTCCGCTGGTGGTCAAATACACCTCGCGCCACAGCCCCATGTTCTTGTCGGGCGGTGCGGGATTCCAGTCCACGAAAGTGATCGCCAGGCTGTTCTCAGTCGGCGCCCATACCTGTACGGCGAGCACATTCGTTCCTGGCATGACGTTGGAAGTGATGTTGAATTCGTAGGTCCGCCATGCGCCGGCGACATCGTTCGACGTCGCGATCTGTTTTCCGTTGAGAAAAATGTTGGCCCGGTAGTTGATGCCGCGGAAATTCAGCCACACCGTCTTACCGGAGTACACATGGGGTAAAGTGAACTCCTTGCGGTACCACCACGACGCCGCGTAGGGACTGTCGGGCGGCATCGGAATATTCGAAAAGTTGAAACCGACGGGATAGCTGACGCCGGGATATTGGCGCAGATTCATGGCGCTGAAGGGATCCGGCAGCAGCCCGCTCTTTACTTGCGCCGCCACCACAGTCGTTGGAACATGCGCCTGAATCCAGTTGCTGGGTTTGAAAGAGGCGCTGGAGATCGCTTCGCCAGTTGCCGTGACTCTCGCCGAGGACTGCAGGGCCCATCCTTCGCGCAACGGGAGCGTCAGGGCAGGAGCCGGCTGGAAACTGGGCTGGGCGGCTGCGAAGGTGAGCGAAAAGAGCGGGATCAGGAGCCTCAACATCTTCATAAAATATCCTCGACGAAGAAACGCGCCGCCGTTAAGCAACTCGCACTACGTTCATAGCATTTTTATTAATTCGATTCAATAGGGGATTTCTGCCCCGTTTCCCGCGGAAGCGCAAGCCCCATCTCTATGGTTCGGGTTGCGGCGCAGCTCAGGCCTCGCCCCTTCAGAGCGTTCCACTTACGCCGCAAATGAGTGGGATTCAACGCCTGGTTTATAATCATAAATTCTGGCTTCCAGTGTGGAGCAATCTGAACGGAGTTTCAACGGAGTCATCCAACTATGATTCGACAGCTGCAAAATGCAGGGCCTACCCTCAAGATCATTCTGGGGGCAATGCTCGTCATTATCTGTGCCTCGATGGCGATCACGCTCATTCCCGGCGGGATTGGCTCCAGCCTTGGGATTGGCGCGCCTCCGGCGGGGGTTCTGGCTACCATTGGCGATCAGACCGTGACCGTGCCCGAGGTCCAGCGTGAGGCCAAGGCCATGATCCGGCAGCAGTTCCCTCGCGGGGGACCGCAGGCCAGCATGCTGATGCCCTATTTTGCCAGTCAGGCGGCCCAGCAGCTTATCAACGAGAAAGCGCTCGTTGCCGAGGCGCATCACATGGGCTTGCGTGTCAGCGACGACGAACTGCGCGATGAACTCCAGCACGGGCAACTTGGCGCCATGCTCTTTCCCGATGGCAAGTTCGTGGGACAGGAAGAGTACGAAAACTTCGTTCAGCGCAACGACATGACGGTCCCTCAGTTTGAATCCCTGGAAAAGGACTTTATTCTTGTCCGCAAATTGCGCGCCCTGGTTTCAACCAGCGCTTTCGTAGGGGACGCCGAAGTTCACGACGAGTTCAACCACCGCAACACCAAGGTGAAGTTCGAATACGCGGTGCTCACGCAGGCCGACATCCTGAAGGGGTTGCACCCCACCGACGGGGAACTCAAGGCCTATTACGAACGCAGCAAAGCGAACTACAACAACTCCATCCCGGAGAAGCGCCAGATTAAGTATGTTGTCGTGGATAGCGCGAAGATTGCCGCGGCCACGACGGTTGCCGACTCGGACCTGCAGGCATACTACGATCAGCACCGTGACGAGTACCGCGTGGCTGAGCAGGTGAAGGTGAGCCACATTCTGATCAAGACTCCCCTGCCTGCACTCGGCGCCAAGGAAGATGAGAAGGCGATTGCGGTTGCGCGCGCGAAAGCGGAAGGGGTTTTGAAGGAGGTCAAGGCGGGTGGAGATTTTGCCAAGCTTGCGGAAAAATACTCCGAAGATACCACCGCCAAGAATGGCGGCGAACTGGGCTGGATTGGCCGCGGGCGCACCGTGCCTGAATTCGAGAAGGCGGCGTTTTCACTCGGCAAGGGACAGACCAGCGACCTGGTAAAGAGCAGTTACGGTTTCCATATCATCCATGTCGAAGACAAGCAGGCGGCTCATCTCAAGACGCTTGCCGAGGTAAAGAGCGAGATCGAAGAGAAGGTGAAGCAGCAGAAGACTTCGCACGCCACCGAAGCAGCCGCGAACGCCTTGCTCAGCCATACGCGCACTGACGGATTCGACGCGGCAGCCGCCGCCAAAGGTCAGCCGGCAGTCACCACCGAATTCTTCGGCCGAACAGATAATTTGCCCGGATTGGGTGCGAATCCGCAGTTTATGGATGCCGTCTTCAACGAAGCGGAGAAGGCCCCGCCTGATGTGGTGCAGGTCCCTCAGGGCTACGTGGTTTTCCAGGTACTCGCCGTAAAGCCCCCGGCTACGCCTACCTTCGAAGAGATTCGCTCGCGAGTGGAGAGCGAGTTCAAGAACGAGCGCGCCAGTTTTCTGCTGCAGCAGAAGACGCAGGAACTCTCCGATCGCGCCAAGGCCGGACACGATTTGAAAAAAGCTGCCAAGGATCTGGGTGCGGCGGTGAAGACCAGCGACCTGGTAGCGCCCGACGGGCAGGTTCCCGACATCGGCTCAATGGCGGGCGCGAGCGCGATTTTCTCACTGAAGCCCGGCGAGATAAGCGGTCCGATCACAGCGGCGGGCAATGGTGTAGTCGCGCAGCTTCTGGAAAAACAGGCGCCGACCGACCAGGAATTTGCCGAGAAGAAAGACGGGATCCGGCAGTCGCTGCTGGAATCCAAGCAGAACGACTTGTTCGGGCTGTTCGTTACGAACCTGCGCAAGGACATGGAAAAGTCCAACCGGCTCAAGGTCAATCAGGAAGAAATGAAAAACCTGACCCGCCAAGGTGGGCAGGAAGGTTCGTAGTGAAGAAGTTCTCGGTTCTCAGTCGATGCTGCGAGCTGGTAACCACCCGCTGAGAACTGAGAACTGAGAACCGAGAACTGATTTTGCATGTCATTCCCGCGCGCCAGCGGAATTCTGCTTCACCCTACCTCGCTGCCTTCGCGCGGTGGGATCGGCGACTTTGGTCCTTCGGCGTATGCGTTCGCGGATTTTCTCGCCTCGGCGCAGCAGGGTCTGTGGCAGGTATTGCCGCTCGGACCGCTCGGTTACGGAGACTCGCCCTATTCCTCCACCTCGGCCTTCGCGGGCAATCCATTGCTGATCAGCCTGGAGCGGCTCGCCGATCGCGGCTGGATTGACCGCGCTCGGGTCGACGCTCTGGCCAGCGGTCTCAAGCCCGTCGACTACCCGTCGGTTTTCCACCGGAAGCTGCCACTGCTGTTTGAAGCAGCCCACAACTTCGTGCAGTCTGCTGCGCCAAACGCGCGCTCGCGTTACGAGAGCTTTTGCCGGCAGAACCAATGGTGGCTTGACGACTTCGTTCTCTTCGATGGTTTGCGCGCCCATTTCAAGCTCGAAAGCTGGAACCGTTGGCCCCGCGAACTGACGCATCGCGATCCGGTGGCGTTGGAGAAGGCGCACGCGGACATGCTCGACGATCTTGATGTGCGACGCGTAGTGCAGTTCTTTTTCTTTGAACAATGGCAGGCGCTTCGGGCATATTGCGCCCAGCATTCGATTCGCGTCGTGGGCGACATCGCGATCTTCGTAAATTTCGACAGCGCCGACGTCTGGACTCATCCCGATCTGTTTCGCCTGAACTCCGACCTCGATCCCGAAGTCGTCGCCGGCGTGCCCCCGGATTTTTTTAGCNNATGCGCTGGGTCACGCATAATTTCGACTACATCCGCCTCGATCACTTCCGCGGGTTCTCGCAGTTCTGGGAGATTCCAGCGAGCGAACCCACCGCGATTCATGGCCGTTGGGTTGACGGTCCCAAAGATGACTTATTCGTCAAACTGCGCGAAGCTCTGGGCGGACTCCCATTCTTCGCCGAGGACCTCGGATACATCACCCCCGACGTGCATGCTCTCCGCGAACGCCTCAAGATTCCCGGCATGGCGGTGCTGCAATTTGGTTTCGGCGATGCCGGCGCGCACGCCCATCTGCCCCACACTTTCACTGCCGACAAAGTCGTATACACGGGCACGCACGACAACGACACGTTGCTCGGCTGGTGGAAATCGGGCGCTACCGAACACGAACGCCAGCAAGTGGAAGCCTACCTCGGCGAATGCGAGGACGGCGTCAACTGGGCGATGATTCGCGCCGCCTCCGATTCCGTTGCCAGTCTCTGCGTGGTCCCGCTGCAGGACGCGCTGGGGCTCGGCAGTGATGCGCGTATGAATGTTCCCAGCCACGCCGAAGGGAACTGGCGCTGGCGTTTTGGCGCCGAGTTGTTGCGCCCCGAGTTGGCCACCAAACTTGCCACGCTCGCCGAAGTCTCCGACCGGCTGCCGCAGCCGTTGCCGGCGGCCGCAGGTGAAGAGTGGGTGGCCTGAGAGCTGGTTTCATAAATCGGTTTTGGGTAGGGCACGGCTTCACACGCTACGGCAAAACTCTGATTTACGCAGGTTTTTGGGAAGGGCACGACTTCATCGCCTTGGCCGCCGTGGTTGTTACCACCAACCGCTTGCCCTGGTGCCGTCTTCATCGTCTCGCCGAAACCCGTTTCAAGCTCGAAGCGTAACTCCAGTTCTCAGATTCCAGTTCTCAGTCAACTCCGTTTTTCTGAGAACTGAGAACTGAGAACCGGGAACTCCCTTCCACCGTCCAGCAACTCTCGTTGCTGCCCCTCCGGAAGTTACTTGGGAATACTCATTCACGAACCTTTAACCATCTCTTCATGAAGGTGTAAAGAAGGCAAGGCAAGAATCAGTTATGCCTGAATTGCCAATCGCAGGTGACCAAGAGCAACGTGTACTGTCCGAGCCGCCGCTTCTGGCTGGGCTTCCCGCATTCGCCGGGAAATTCATCCCCATGGAACAGGCGCGCGAACTGTATCGGCGCGTGCGCTCGGCGCCACCCGGCTTTCGACTGGAAGCGCTCCTGGCGGAAATGAAAGTAAAGCTCGACGTTCAGCCCGCCGACCTTGAGCGCATTCCCATCAAAGGCCCTCTGCTAGCCGTGGCCAACCATCCTTTTGGTGTGCTCGACGGTGCGGCGCTGGCGGTGCTCTTGTTGCGCGTGCGTCCCGACGTCAAGATCCTGACTAACTCGCTGCTCGAAGGCATCCCCGAACTCCACGAGCATTGCATCTTCGTGGACCCATTTCACACTCCGTCTTCGGCGGACAAGAATGTGAAACCGCTGAAGCAGGCGATGGCATGGCTGCGCCAGGGCGGAGCGCTCGCCGTGTTTCCCGCCGGCGAAGTTTCGCAGTGGAATATTCGCGAGGTGCAGATCACCGACCCCGCCTGGAATACCGTGGCTGCTCTCCTGGTGCGCAAGACCGGAGCCAGCGCGCTTCCGGTGTATTTCTGTGGCCGCAACAGCGTGACCTTCCAGTTGCTGGGAATGATCAATCCGCGGCTGCGCACGCTGTTCCTGCTGCAGGAATTTTTGCAGCAGCGCGAAAAGGATGTGCAGGTTCGCGTCGGCAGCGCGATCCCGTCCGAGTTGATCTCGAATCTCGACCATGACGAAGAAGCCACCGAGTATCTTCGTCTGCGAACTTATCTTCTGTCGTATCGAGGCAAGAAGCCGATCTCGCTGCCCACCAGGATGCGTTCCGCCCTTCCGCGTAAAGCGCAGGAGAATATCGCTGCTCAAGTTCCCTCCCGATTCGTCGCCAGCGATATTGCGGCGCTGCCTGCCGAACGGCTGCTCGTTGAAAACCCGGAGTTCGCGGTGTATGCAGCGCGCGGCTCTGAGTTGCCCCATGCGCTCGACGAACTCGGACGCCTCCGCGAGATCACCTTCCGCGCCGCTGGCGAAGGCACNNCAGGAATTGGCCGGTGCTTACCGCGCCGGCAACACCGATGAGATTATCCGCAGCCACGGCATCAAGGGTCTCTACACCAACACCGTGTTCCGCTACGACGAACAACTGTTCTTGAAGATCGGCTCCGCTCTGGAACTGGGCCGCTCGTTTGTGCGTCCCGAGTATCAGCGCCAGTACGCGCCCCTGCTTCTGCTGTGGAAGGGTATCGCGCGTTTCGTGGCCTCGCACCCCGAAACACCGGTGTTGTTCGGAGCGGTCAGCATCAGCAACGAGTACAGTAGCTTGTCGCGCGAGATGATCGTCCGCTATTTTGAGCAGCGCCATGGGCACGATGAAGACGGCCGCGAGTTTGCCGACCTCATCCAGGCGCGCACCCCTTTTCGCGCTCCCAAGCTTCGACGCTGGGATTGCGCCGCCGTTTGCAGCGCCTTGCGCGATCTCGACGAACTCGCCGAGCCCATCTCGGATGTGGAAGAAGACGGCAAGGGGTTGCCCATCCTGATCAAGCAGTACGCCAAGGTGGGAGGCAGGCTGGTGGGCTTCAACTTGGATCGCAAATTTTCCGACGTGGTCGATGGCCTGGTCATCGTCGACCTGCGCCGGACCGACCCCGCAGTCCTCGAGCGCTACATGGGAAAGGAAGGCTGCGCCAGCTTCCGGCGCTTCCACGGGCTCGCGTAGCTTTGCCAGCGGAGAGCCGCGCGTCCCGGCCCATCTGGGCCGGCTCTTCGACTCGCTTAGGGCAGGCTCGCGAGACGTCCTTTGCTCCATCGGATGAGCTGATTGGTGGTCTCAGGTTCCGAGCACGCCCACTTGATCGCCGGTGGTGGCTCAGTTTGCTCTGACTCAGTCTCCGATTTCCTCCGTGAGACCC
>PMBA01000352.1:0-2960 GCA_003152795.1 Acidobacteriaceae bacterium
GCGTCCGACTATGACAGGAACTTGCTACACTCGGCATGCCGGAGCAACATTTCGCCGGCATGAAAACCATGGCGCATCCAGAGAGAATCGAACTTATTCCTGGAATTCAAGAACACTGGAGTGCGAAGCGGATCTGCTGTGGGATGGTCATCCTATTATGGCTGTCGGCGCTGCCCGCCGGCGCCGCACCTCCTTCCGCCGTCAGCGAGCCTCCACCGTGGGCTTATCCAGTNNGGGTACACGCTGACGCAAGTGCGTGACGGATTCCTGGCGCCAGACTGGCATCCGGAAGATCACGCCAAAATGCCGGGAATCGTTGCCCATGGCCGCAAGCCCGACGTACTGGCGTGTGGCTATTGTCATCGGGCGGATGGTCCCGGAGGCCCGGAGAATGCAAGCCTCGCTGGTTTGCCGTACGCCTACATCGTGCAGCAACTGTCCGACTACAGGAGTGGGAGGCGGTCGACCGCGCTTCCCAAACGCATCCCTCAAGCCTGGATGATGGCGCTGGCCAAGGCGGTCACTGCGGAGGAGGTGCGGGAAGCAGCCAGGTACTTTTCCTCGCTTAAGCCCAGACAGAATATTCGAGTGGTCGAGACCGACCGGGTGCCGAAAACGTATGTGGCCAACTGGTTCCTGGGTGTGCAGGAAGGCAAGGAAAGTGAACTTCTGGGAGAACGGATTGTCGAGACCCCGGAAAATCTGGAGTGGTTTGAAAGTCGCGACGCGCGCGCTACGTTCGTCGCTTATGTCCCGAGCGGCAGCATCGGCAAAGGCGCCGCCATCGTAATTGGGGACAAAACCACGAAAGCGCTGGCATGCGCAACCTGTCACGGTAAGAACCTCAAGGGCCAAGGCGCGGTGCCTTCGATTGCCGGCCGTTCGCCGAGTTACGTGGTGAGGCAGTTATACGAGATACAGGCTGGGGTCAGGGTCGGGAAGGGTGCGGCGCTTATGAAGGAACCTGCCGCAAGGCTAAGCCTGGACGACATGATTTCAGTTGCCGCATACCTTGCGACATTGCAGCCCTGAAGCCCGTGAATTGGTGGACGCGGTTCTGCCGGGCGACCGGGTTAAGACTGGGGGGCCGGGGAAGCGGGCGCATGCAGCCGGTGCTGCACCAGAAATGCGTAGTGGACGGCGGAGACGATGGTGAAGATAAAGGTGGCGCGCAGGAAGGTGGTGCGCGCGATCCAGACCCAGCGCACGGGCTCGACGAGCAGCAGCAGCACGAAGAAAATCGCGGCCACTTGCGCGAAAGTGTTGGCTTTGCCGAAGATGCTGGGACGAAAATCGCGCAGGCCCGCGATCATAAACAGCACGCCGCTGATCAGCAGAATGGAAATGTCGCGGCTGAACACCATGACCGTATATTTCCAGGGAATCATGCGTTCGATCGAGAGCACGAGGAACATGGTGCTCATCAGCAGCTTGTCGGCGATGGGGTCGAGATATTGGCCGAGCAGGGTTTGCTGGTGCAGGGTGCGGGCCAGGAGGCCATCGAGGCCGTCGCTCATACCGGCTAGAACGAACAGCGCCAGCGCCCATTTGAAATCGTGCTTGACCAGATTGATGACGATGAACGGCAGGAAAATCATGCGTAGCAGGGTGAGCTGGTTGGGCGCGGTCAGGATCTGCCGGAAGTTCACCGCTATTTTCCGCCCCCGGCTTTTCCCGCGGCGTCGTGTCCGGAGTTCGCCAGAAACTCACTGGCCAGCAGCGGGGCGGGGTCCTGCCCGGTTTTCTCGGCGAAGCGCTGGGCGAGCGATAAGAGGTTACCCTCGGGAAGGTCGAGTTCCATGCGCTCCAAGCGGTGCATTGGAAAGAAGACGACGCCGGAGGTGAAGGGGTCGCCGTTCTTGATCTGCGAGGCAAGATTGTCGAACGAGGCGACATCGACGCCGCGCAGGCTGAGGCCTTCGCTGGAAAGAAAAAGAATGGCGCCCCAGAATTTTTCGCGAGGGTTGGTCAAAGTGGCGATTACGAGCACGCCGGGGCGGAAGGGGCTGACGGCTTGCGGTTCCTGGTAGAAGCTAGTGCTGGGCACGACTCGATTGTCGTCTGTGGGGGATAGAAATTGCAAACGGCTTTCAGCGGTCGGGCTCGCTTTTGACGGCTTTCAGATCAATCCCTACCTGCTCTGCCTTCTTATAAAGATGCGACCGCTCCAGCCCCAGCGCTCGCGCCGTGTTTGATATCTGATGGTGATTGCGCTTTAACTCCGCCAGGATNNCTTGCAGCGCGGCCATCGCGTCTGCGGTGAAGCGCATCGGCTTCCATCCGTTGGTGGCGCTTACCTGCTGGGCAAAGTGCTCGATCAGCGCGGGGATGTCTTCGCGGCGTTCGCGCAACGGGGGCAGGCGCAGAGGGAAGACGAACACGCGGTGAAATAGATCCTGCCGGAATTTGCCGTCGCGGACTTGCGCTTCGAGGTCGTGGTGGGTGGCGACGACCACGCGCACATCCACAGTGATGGCGCGCTCGCCGCCGATGCGCTCCACCTCGCTTTCTTCCAGCACGCGCAGCAGCTTGGCTTGCATGGTGAGCGGCATGTCGCCGATTTCGTCGAGAAAGATGGTGCCGTGCTGGGCTTGCTCGAACTTGCCGAGATGGCGTCCGGCCGCGCCGGTGAACGATCCTTTTTCGTGGCCGAACAATTCAGATTCAATCAGCTCCGCCGGAACCGCGGCGCAGTTCAGCGTGACGAACGGCCCGCCTGCCCGCGGACTGCGCTCATGCAGCGTGCGAGCCACCAGTTCTTTTCCCGTGCCGGTTTCGCCGAGAATGCAGATGCGGGTTTCGCTGGCAGCTACGCGCTCCACCTGCACCATCACGCGGCGCATGGTCTCGCCTTTCCAGACGATTTCGTGTTTGCCGAGCCGGCGCTCCAGGTCGCGATTCTCACGCTCCAGGCGGCCGAGTTTCAACGCGTTCTCCACGGTGAGCAGCAGTTTTTCGGT
>PMBA01000352.1:2965-3159 GCA_003152795.1 Acidobacteriaceae bacterium
CCATCTTTGCCGGGCATCACCACGTCGGAAAGTATCAAGTCGAAGGACTGTGATTTGGCCAGTTCCAGAGCCTTGTTTGCGTTGTCGCAGACGGCGGCTTCATGCCCTTCCAGACGAAACGCCCGCGACAGTGAAGCCAGTGTGTTGGCCTCGTCATCGACGATCAGCAAGTGCGCTTTTTGCGCCACGGTTAT
>PMBA01000050.1 GCA_003152795.1 Acidobacteriaceae bacterium
TATCTGCCATGGCTCGGCTATTTCGATCTGCTCGACCAGGTGGACAAGTTCGTACTGCTGGACACAGTGCAGTTTGAAAAGCAGTCATGGCAGCAGCGCAACCGGATCAAGACTCCGACGGGCCTGCTGTGGCTCACGGTGCCGGTCGTTTTCCGCGGGCGGCTCGGCCAGCGCATCGTGGATGTCGAGATTCGGGAAGCGGACTTTTGGCACGATCACTTGCGCGCCGTGGAGTTGAATTATCGCCGCGCTCCGTTCTTTGACGAGTATTACCCGGCGTTGAGTGAATTATTGCGGCGAGCATCGTCGGGCCTTCGTCTTGCCGAACTGACGATTACTCTGTTCCTCTGGTTGGCGAAGACACTGGGAATCAAGACACCAGTCGCCAGGTCTTCAGAGCTTGCGGTGGATGGCAAGCGCACCAACCTGCTGGCGGAGATCTGTAATCTTTCGGGCGCGACAACCTACGTTTCACCGCTGGGGTCCGCCGATTATCTGCTGAACGAACTGACCATCCTCTCTGGCCGGGGCGTCAATGCAGTCTTTCAGCATTACGAGCATCCCACCTACCGCCAGCTTTTTCCGCCATTTCACGCCCATGCCAGCGTGCTCGACCTGCTCTTCAACGAAGGAGAGGATGCGCTGGCCATCATTCGCAGTGGACGGCGCGCGCCGTTCGCTCCCGCCGAAGCTGCGCTGCATCTGAACGACAAGGTGGGTTCCTGATGGAGACCCGCTTTTGCGTCGGCAACCGGATGATCGGATCGGATGCGCCCTGCTACATCGTTGCCGAACTTTCTGCCAATCACAATCAGAGTTTTGACCAGGCAGTCCGCATTATTCATGCCGCCAGGGACGCTGGCGCGGATGCGGTCAAACTCCAGACCTACACGGCGGACACGATCACGCTGCGCAGCGACAAGGAGTGTTTCCGCATCACGGGCGGCACGCTGTGGGATGGCCGCATTCTTCACGACCTCTACCAGGAGGCATTTACGCCGTGGGAGTGGCAGCCGAAGCTGAAAGAGATCGCGGACGAACTGGGGATGCAGTTGTTTTCGAGCGCCTTCGACGATAGCGCGGTCGACTTCCTCGAACAGATGAAGGTTCCCGCGCACAAGGTGGCATCGTTTGAACTGGTGGATATCGGCCTGATCCAGAAGATGGCTCGCACCGGCAAGCCGCTGATCATGTCCACGGGCATGGCCAGCGCAGACGAAATCTCAGAAGCGGTCGAGGCGGCGCGCGGGGCGGGCGCGACTCAGGTTGCGCTGCTGAAGTGTACCAGCGCCTACCCGGCGCCGCCGGAAGAGGCGAACCTGCTCACAATCCCGGAACTGGCCCGCCGCTTCGGTTGTCCCGTGGGACTCTCCGATCACACCATGGGAATCGCGGTTCCAGTCGCCGCGGTGGCGCTCGGAGCGTGCATCATTGAGAAACATCTCTGCCTGCGGCGGGCGGATGGCGGCCCGGACAGCGCGTTCTCGCTCGAACCCGAGGAATTCAAGGAGATGGTGGAGGCGGTACGCGCGGCGCAAAAGGCTCTCGGCTCGGTTCAGTTTGTCTCCGGAGCGCGCGAGGCTAACAGCCACAAGTTCCGGCGCTCCCTGTTTGTCGTCGAAGATGTAAAGAGGGGCGAGTTGTTTACGAAACAAAACGTGCGTTCGATTCGTCCGGCGGATGGATTGCACCCGCGGCACCTGAATGAAGTGCTGGGAAAGCGCGCGGCCTGCGACGTGGAGCGGGGAACGCCGCTGAGTTGGGCGCTGGTGGCGGGCTGAAACCAATTCAGCATTGTCCGCGGTTTTATGCGAGTTCTCCTCTTACATCCCGACGACGACTTCCACGGTTCGTGGACACGACAGCATTGGGATTCGGTGATCGACCTGGGACGAGCGCCCAAATCATTCTATGACGAACAAAGTGCTGCGCTGGGCTGTCCGGTGTTCAGCGTTTTCGATCTGGCCGTCGAAGTCAAAGACATGCAGATTTGGCGTCCCTTGCTTGAACCGGGCATGGGACGCGTGGTGGATGGCTTTGGCATCGACTGGTGGGACGTAATCAGTGTGGCGCTGCAGCCGGAATTGCAGGACGTGCGGCTCGCTCTTCGGCTGGCCCAGAAACTCAAAGGATGCCGCACGCTGGTCGTGAGCCGGACGTGTTTGACGGCGGAAGCTCTGCGACTGCAATTGGGAATACCGCTGCAGGTACTTCACCGGGGACTGCGGAAACGTCTGGTGCGCGGCGTTCTGCGGCGTGGCGGCGCGGTAGCGAACCTGAGCTTTGAACAACTGCGACAGGTGGTGTACGACAAGTACGATCCGCACTACCGCTGGCGAAGAAGGCTGGCGGGAGCGCCGGCGCGGTCGCAATCGGAATCGCAGCCGGTGGTGCTGCTGCCATCGGCCTATTCCAACGTCACGAAAACGGCGCTCGCTTATGCCGGAATTTTGCCCGAACAGAAATTTCTCCTGGTCCTCGCGCGTGAGTCGGCATCCGTCTTGCCGCTTCCGGAAAATGTTGCCGAGGCCCGCCTGGCGAGTTTCGCGACGAAGAAACTCGAAAAGAATGAATTACAGGAACTCGAGTCCGCGTGGAAGCAGATGGAGCAGTCGCTCGAAGAATATCCGGCCTTCAGATTGCCGGTGCAGCTCGGAATCCTGAAAAAAGGGCCGCGCTGGTTGCGCTGGGGACTCGCGGTTCGCGATGCCTGGGTCAGGGTTTTTGAGATGCGCTCGGTGGCCGGCTGCCTGAGCGCAGACGATTCGAATCCTTACACGCGGATTCCGTTGCTGCTGGCCGAGCAGCGGGGAATCCCGGCGGTCGCCTGCCATCACGGAGCGCTCGATTGCCGCATGGCATTCAAGAATCCGCGGTTTTCGAATTACCTGGCCAAAGGCGACATGGAGCGCGATTATCTGGAGCGCATCTGCGGAGTCGATGCGGACCGGATTCGAATCGGGGCGGCATCGTCTCCATCGCGCGAGCATGCTTCCGTGTGGAGTGAAGGCGCTCCCTGGATCGCATTTTTCACTGAGCCGTATGAAACCGATTTGTGGCGGGTAGAGGCGATTTATCGAGAGGTGTTGCCACGCCTCTGTGCGGCTGCCCGCGCATCGGGCAAGACGGTGGTTTTGAAGCTGCATCCGTTTGAGAGCGCCCGGCACCGGAGGCGGTTGGTGAAAGATATTTTGAGCGATGGTGACCTTAAGTTGGTGAGCGTGACAGAAGCGCCGCTGTCTCGCGAGATTCTCCAGAAGACATGGTGCGCAGTGACAGTGGAATCGACGGTGGCTTTCGAAAGCGCATCGGTTCGCATCCCCGCTTTCCTCTGTGGGTGGTTGCGGCACGCTTATGCCGGATATGCTCCGCAATATGTACGCTTCGGTGTGGGACGGATGCTTGAATTTCCGGATGAACTGCTGCGCATTCCCGACATGTTGCGCACCGTCATGCCCGGCTCGGAGACCGCGCGCGGACTGGTGCAGGCGATTTCTCCCGAAGCGCTGTCGGAGGTTCTATCGATGTCAATATCGAAGAGTGGGCAGGAAGCTTCATGATCACGGTATTCACTCCATCGTTCGCGGANNGGGTCGCCCGATCCGCGTATTCTGGCTCGCGAAAACACGGAAATATGGCGGTTCTCTCGCCACGGAAACACGGTTCGATGGCTTCCCCGGCTGCTGCTCTCGAAAGTCGATGTCTACTTTTTTCCCCGCGAGGGACCCTTGGATGCGCTGTTCCTTTTTTTCAGGCGCTCGCTGCGGCTTCCGGTTGCGCTTGTAACCTATATCGCGATGGCTCTCGATGAAACCGATGTCGGGCCGACGATGACAAGATCGATCCGCGAGGCCGACCTGGTTTTTGGGAACTCGCGATTTGTGGCGCAGACGGTCCAGGACCGCTTCGGAGTGGCTACTGGAGCCATTCACAGCGGAATCAAGCGGGAGTTGTTCCATCCACCGGCCGAGGCTCGCCGGCCTGGATCGAAGCTCACCGTCCTTTATGCCGGGTCATTCCAGGCTCGGAAGCGAGTGGATGTCGTGATTC
>PMBA01000174.1 GCA_003152795.1 Acidobacteriaceae bacterium
GGACGTGTGACGCCAGCCGCACGTGCTTCATCCCGCCAGTTGCCGTCACTTGAGGAGGCTTACGGCTCGCGGATTGCGCCGGCCGAACTCCGACAATTGCAAGAGGAATGCGCCGCCAAGGGCACTTCCCTGCATGACCGTATCATGGACCGCTGTGGCTGGCCGCAGATTCCGATGGATGGCAAGCTGCTGATCTCACACCAGGACGCTCTGCTCATAGGCGGAAGCGTGCAGGCATCGCCCGGCTATGCAAATCACGTGAGTTTCCGTCGTCCCGAACTCTGCCGCGCCTGTGAGACCAAGTTGTGTGTTGAGATGTGCTCAGGGCAGGCGATCACTCGCGGCGAAGATGCAGTGCCCGCCTTCGATCGCGAGAAATGTGTGTTTTGCGGCGCATGCCTGTGGAATTGCCAAGCCGACAGTGACGGTGCCCAGGGAAATATCGAATTTAACGCCGGCGCGGGAGGATTGCACTCGGCGCTGAATTGAGTTGACTACCAGGTGGACAGAACACTCATGACAAACGGATATCACATTGTGGTGTGCGGTAGCGTCGTCCCCGACCCGTTGCAAACCCTCGAGCCAGTGCAGACCNNGGCAACCTGGCATCGAAATTCGCCGGCAGCAAGGTCTGGCTGGTAAGCGTGGGACCAAAAGCGAAACTTCAGCAAGTAATGATGACGATTGCGCAGAGAGTGAGTTTTGAACTGGTCCCAGTCGACGCGAGCGCCAGCGGCTTTGCCGATGCGCACTCGACGGCCGCGCTTTTGGCGGAGACAATTCAGGGAATCGCCGGCGTTGATCGCTCGCGCTTGCTCGTGTTCGGCGGCTGGGAATCGGCTTCTCGAGGGGCGGGCGCCACCATGCAGTTGGTCGGAGAACGGCTTGGGATTCTCGACCAATTTCAAGGTGTGGACCAGTTGAGTGTTCAGGGCGATGGATCGTTCGAAGTCCTGGAGCGGATCGAGGCTGGGCGTCATCAGGTTTCGGTCTGCGCGGGTCCGCCGGCTCTGTTCGGTTGGGCGACTGGTAATCTGCCGGAGGCGCGCAACAATCCACAAGTCGGAATGGCAAATATGCGCACGGTCATGCCCGCGCTCCAGAAAGCGAAGTCGGTGCCGCTGCCGTCTGGTGGGTTGCACTTTCTGAGTGCAAGCCCGCCGAAACAACAGCGACAAACTCGCGTGGTGAAGGACCTGTCAGCCGAGCAGGTGGCGCAAGAGATTGCCGGATGGATCGGCAAGTAACCCACGAATACCGGAGATCAACACCCTAATGTCAGGAAGCATCCTGTGCTTAGCCCACGTTTCAGAAGCTGGTGACGCGCTCCCAAAGGCATCCTACGAAGTTCTAGGCACCGCTTTGAAGTTGACGAAACAGCTCAATGCCAAGCTGACGATCGGTCTGATTGGTGCGGACGTGACTGCCGCGTCGGGGACGGTTGCCAACGCTGGAGCGGAACGAATTCTCGCGGTCACAGGGCCGGATTTCGCCACTGCGCACTACGCGAGCGATGTGGCGGCGGCGGAAGCGATCTGCCGGTCAGCCGGAGCCGAATTGGTTCTCGCACCCGCAACCTCGAGGTTCATGCGCGTTCTCGCTGGAGTCGCGCATCGCCTGAACGGATGTGTGGACACGCATGTAACAGCGCTTGAAGCCGTCAACGGCGAACTGCAGGCTATGCGCTGGCACTATCGCCAGCGCATTGAAGCGGTCATTCGGCGCGACACCAGGCCCTGGATCGTGTTGCTGGAATCCGGTTGCAATGCCCCTTGGACGGGCGCGATTGGCGCGGCCAAGGTCGAAGAGATTGCGGTGACTCTTCCGGAAGCGGCCAAACGAACGGTGGTCACCGGCGTTCGAGCTCCGAAAAGCGACGCACAGACCATACGGCCCGACGCCGATTTGCTATTTGTCGCTGGCGCCGGCTGGACCAAGAAGCAGGCCGATGGGAAACCGCACATCGATCAAGCAGAAACTTTGATTCTCGACTTTCTTCGTGCGTCGGGTGCATCGCTCGGCGGCAGCAAGTCACTGGTAGATCAAACCGGAGAGAGTCAGGCTGTGCTCGGCTTCATGACCCATTTGAATCAGGTCGGCCAGACCGGATCGACGCCACGCCATCCCAAGGGTTTGTCCACGTGCTGCCACGGCGAGGAGCCCCACGTGGTGGGCTGGCGCTTCATCAACGAACGCCGCGCGGTGAATCTTGACCCAAACTGCGGATGGGCACGGGGAAAAGCAGATGTGCTTTACGTAGCCGATGCATTTGAGGTGCTGGCAAAATTGAACGCGCTCCTTGCCCAAAGAAGCCAAACCAACTTCGAGGCAGTGGCTCAAGGGGCCTGACCCAAGTGGCTTCAGAACACGTTAAAGCGGGCACGGAACAACTTAGGAACAAGTCCGCGACCCTGTACAGTCTGCCGGCAGATGGCACCATCATCTACGCAACTTTGTATTCGCTGGCTGGTGGACAGTGGCTGAGCAACTCCTACACGTACATCTCGGGTCCAGCGGGCCTTGGACCTGTGGGAAAGAACCAGGGAAAGGTCGGCCCGAAGCAGAAACAGTAATTTGCGAGAAGAGGCATGGACTCCGGTCCGTGCCCGTATCATTTTTCTTGTTGACAGTGTTTCACAGTAACTTCTAAGATTCGCTAACCTGAGATCAGGCGCGGGCTCTACCTTCCGAAGCGTCCCTATCCAAATCCAGGGGTTCCGAATCGCCAAATTCTGCTGAGTTCTTTTGTTTGCGAATCGCAAAGGGTTGACGTGTATCTCGTGATACGACGGCTCGTAGTACGAGTCGGAGTAGTCAGTGGTTTCATGCCGTCGAGCATTGCTTCTGGAAGGCATGTCGCTTCGGCACCCACATCTGGAAATCAGGCGAGCGGGAATTGATCCCCCGCGAGTGATTTTTTGCAAAACGATTCTTCGGTAAGTTTTTGTCGCTGCTTCGTTGCCAATGTTCTGATCGCTTGCCCCCAGGCAAGCTAAATTCTGAGGAGGCTGCTTTGATGATGAATCATCGTCTACTTCGTCGTCCTGATGTTGTTTGTCTTTGTATCCTGGCCACAATCCTCGCTCTCTCACCCATTGCCGGCGCGCAGCGGACAGACAGCCCCAGCGTAGAAAAGCCGACGCTGGTGGCCGACAAGATCAGCTACCTGCCGGGCGAGACGATAGTTTTTAGCGGCGGCAGTTGGAAGCCGGGAGAGGGAGTCACGATCGTCATTAAAGCCGGTTCCGCGGGCATCGTCGCCAACGTCGAAGGCACGGCCGACGAAAATGGCATCTTAAACATCTCCGCAACTATGCCGAAGCTGCCTTCGTTAGGCAGTGCTAACACTGGGGGCAAGAACACTCCGATTCTGACAGCTACCGCGATCGGTTCCTCGGGGAAATCTTCTACTCAGTTCACTCTCGGCCACGCTCCCACCGATGCCGAGCGTCTCATCAGCGAAGAAGAATTCTGGAACCACCGGCTGACGTATCCCACGGGCCGCTACTCGCCCGCTTGGACGCGTAAGGCTGCCGAACAGGATCGTGCGATCAACCGCGGGGTGCCGGCTGGACGCAAGGGCGTGGTCAAGAACCTCGCAATCGGGGGTCCCAACGGCGCCCAAACCATGAGCCCCACAAGTTTCGTAGCCCTTGGCCCAGAGCCCGAACACATGACGGGTTGCTCCGGCTGTTATGACTATGGAAGCACCGAAGGACGCGTCAATGCCATCGTGACCGATCCGACGACGACCACCAACGGCAGTATCGTCGCCTACCTGGGCAATGTCGGCGGCGGCGTTTGGAAAACAACCAACTGCTGTACCGCAAGCACCACCTGGACCGTCACCACCGATAGTCCGCTGCTGGCGACGACCGCCATTGACACGCTGGTCATCGATCCCAACAACCACAACACCATCTATGCCGGAACCGGCGATCTGAACTACGGCTCATTCTCCATGGGCAGCCAGGGCATCTTTAAATCCACCGACGGCGGCAGCACCTGGACTGTTCTGGGCGCCAACGTCTTTGGTCCCGACTATACCGAGCCGACAACCAACTATCCGCAGTACGACTCGGTCGGCAAAGTTCGGGTTGATCCCAATAACAGCAACAACATCGTAGCTGGGAGCAAGAAGGGACTTTGGTTCTCCTATGACCAGGGCGCGACTTGGGCCAATTGCCCTACCAACAGCTTCACCAGCCAGCGCCAGGACATTACCGGCCTGGAACTCACTGACATGGGCGGCGGCGCAACCCGCATTCTGGCAGCCGTGGGCGTGCGTGGCTTCCCCACCTATGTGCAGTATGATCTCGGGCTTAATGGCGCGAACGGCATCTATCAGAGCACTATGCAAGGCAGTGGCTGCCCCGCGTTTACGTCCATAGCGAGCAACGCCAACGGTTTTGTTTTTGGCACCCAGGTGACCGGCAGCCCTTACCTTACAGGCGCACTGATGAATGCCGGCAGCGGTACTCCGTGCAACTATCCATATTTGACCGGAACGACTGCCAACGCGACCTATTGCGGTAACGGTACCACCGGCGGCAGTACGACGAACGGTGGCACGGTCAACAACCTTGGCCGCATCGACATCGCCGTCGCACCCAGCAATCCGAACGTCATTTACGCCCAAGTAGGGTCCATCAACTGGAACAGCGCCAGCGGTTGCGGCACCACAGACGGTTGCCAACTCGGCGCTTGGGCTAGCGCCGACGGCGGAGCGACCTGGCAATTCATGACGGGTTCGGCCGGCGGGTCGCTGGCGGCGTGCGCAAGCTCCGGCGGCGGCTCAGGCTCAGCCGGCGGTGGCGACTATCCGCAGAACTGGTACGACCAGGGCATCGTGGTCGATCCCAATAATGCGGATCGTGTCTTCTTCGATACGTTCGACGTCTGGCTGGCCAGCCGCACCGGCACGGCTTGGTACGACGTCACGTGCGGATACAACGGCACCAGCGTGGCCAACCACGTGGTGCACGTGGATCAGCACGCTCTCGCTTTCGTTCACGGCTCATCTGACATTCTTCTGGCGGGCAACGACGGTGGCGTTCACGTCACCACCAACGCCAGCGCCGCGGTCCTTAACACCACCCGGCCAACGTGGACGAATCTCGATGGCGGTATCTATGGTATCGAGTTCTACTCCGGCGACATCAGCGGCAACTTCGCCACCTCGGCGAACCCCTCCGCCGTCGGCGGCGCTCAGGACAACGGACCAAGCTCGGTGATGTTTAGTGGTTCCCCCACAGGCCCTGCGCAGTGGCAGATGGGCCTGGGCGGCGATGGCTTCTCCGGGTTGATTGATCCGTTGGGCACAGGTTCAACCCAAGCTCAAGGCACAATCACATTGACAACGGGTGGGGCTCAGGCCGGTCAGCAATTCCAGATCGGTTCGCAGGTCTTCACCTTCGTCACCTCAGGGACTGCCACCGGCCAAGTCGTGTTGAGCTCAAGCACCACGACGGAAGGCAATAACATCGTCACCTCGATCAACCGCGACATCCCGACCGTGGTGACGGCCGCGCGCAGCGGTTCCACGGTAGTTGCAACCGCCGTTACGGGCGGCAGCAGCGGTAACTCGATCATCTTTAGTAACATCAATGCTGCCAACTTCTCCATGAACGGGAGCGGGTTCCTCGGCGGCACGACGCCGGGCGACGATACCGGTAGTCTTCGCTACTGGGAAGGCAATAACAGCGGCGGCTTCAGCCGTTGTATCCACAACTGCACCCAGCCAGGCGCGACCTGGACATCCTGGAGAGGCAGCTGGACCGGCGACACCCAGTCTTTCGTTCTGCCTGTTCACATATTCCGCGGAGGCATACCTGGAGGCGATGACTGCCCAGTTGCCGGCTCGACCTCTGGCTGCGGACACCTGCTTGCCGGCACCACCCGCGTTTGGGAAACGGTGAGCGGCACGGCGTCAAGCTTCTCCAGCAGCCAGTGGTATGTCACCAATAACCCGATCACGGTAAACCTGAGTAAAGGTACTCTGGGCAATCGCTCGTACATCAATCAGGTAAAGTACTCGCCCAAGTACCAGAGCGTGGCCATCGCTGGAACCAACGACGGCAACGTGCANNCCCTGGATCCCAGCTCTCCGGCAGTAGGCACTCCAATCGGATATGCCGCCGTCGGCGGTTTCAACGCCAATTCCCCCACGACTCCTGGCCATGTGTTCCGCGTAGTTTGCACAATGGTCTCGACTCCGTGCGATGGGTTCACCTGGACCGATGTGGATGGCAACCTGCCCGACATACCGGTCGATTCCGTCATCGTCAACCCGAACTACCCCAGCCAGGTCTTTGCTGGCACCGACTTCGGGTTGTACTACACCGATGACATCACCGCCAATCCTCCGGTATGGAACCGCTTCAACAACGGCCTGCCCAACGTCATGATTTGGGACATGTCGGTTGATCGTGGCTCCACCACTCTGGCATTGTGGACCCGCAGCCGCGGCGCTTATGCTTGGCCGCTGCCCACCGGGCCGGAGGGCGGTCCGGCCGGTGCGGCGACGATGTCCACTCCGGCGGCGAGTTCGACCTTGACCGGGAGCTCGGTGACCTTCACCTGGTACCCGACCAACGCGGCGCAGGCCTACTGGATCGACGCAGGCAGCACTCCGGGCGGCAACAACTATTACCAGTCCGGCAGCCTGCCGACCACCACTCACTCCCAGACCGTCAACGACCTGCCTACCGACGGCAGTACGGTGTATGTCACGCTGTATACCTTGATCAGCGGTTCGTGGGTCAGCAACGCGTATACCTACACTGCGGTCGGAGGAAGTTCCACCAAGGGCGTCATCACCTCACCCACACCGCCGGGACCATTGTCGGGGGCGAGCCAGACCTTCACCTGGAGTGCGGGTTCAGGCGCAACCGCATACTGGATCGACGCCGGCAGCACGGTCGGCGGCAGCCAGTACTTCCA
>PMBA01000014.1 GCA_003152795.1 Acidobacteriaceae bacterium
AAGACAATCACCTTTGACAACGGCACTGAGTTCCACGGCTATAAGGCCCTTGAGCAACAGTTCCCGTTGAGGTGCTACTTCGCTACTCCCTACCACTCTTGGGAACGCGGAAGCAATGAGAACCTCAACGGATTAATCCGCCAGTACATTCCTAAGAGAGCATCCATGGCTACAGTCACTCAGGCCTACTGCGATGCGATTGCCCGCAGACTAAACTTCAGGCCCCGAAAGCGCCATGNNCTACAAATCACCACAGGAGATATACTATGGCAGTTACAAATCATTGCACTTCGACTTTGAACTCAGGTTCCCCTGCGCTTTCTGCAGCACCGGGTAGAGAGACGGGTACTCTATTTATAGACTTTCCCTCGCGCGATCTGCGCGAGAATGCCGAGCGTCAGCAGACAGATTCCAATGATCGATATGACGATAACGCCCTTCGCCGGGGTTGCAGTATCCGCAGTTCGCTTTAGCAGTATTCCAAGTACTGCCCAATCGACTACCAGGGCATAGAAGATATCTCTGCGCGAAAACAGCACCATCAATCCTAGCATAATTCCAATTCCGATCAGTATTATAGCCCAGATCTCATCCCGAATGCCAAAACGGTTCCATTTGTAGGCGACAAGCAATGCGGTCACATTGGCTATGGTCGCAATGCTTATCCAGCCAAAGTAGACGCTCATTGGCAAATGAACCAGATACTTTTCAGTCGGCTCCGCCTTGGATCGACCGACATTCAGCCGGTTGTAGATTGTGATCAGAGTCACGAGCAGAATCAGCATGAAGGCAAGAGAGAGAGGGAGGATTTCGTACTGCCATGCAAGGATCCAACCGGCATTTGCGGCGCAAGTGACAACGAATAAGATACCAATCCTTTCCATGAAATCGTTCGTTGGTTCCGACTTCCGCGCCGAATGAACAATTCCGTACACAACATAAATTCCTAAAAGGATGTAGATCACACCCCATATGCTGAAGGTTAGTCCGGACGGAACGAAGAGGTTCGGATATTGATCCGACAGTTGTCCGGTCGTTTTGCCACCGAGGGGAATTGTGGTGGCAAGGGCGTTGATTACCACCACCACAAGGAAGCTAAAGAGGTTTACGATAGCCAGGGGAAGGCGTGATTGTGATGCGGACATATTGCCTCCTCAGTGAAGGGTAAGGCGCTCGTTGGCGCCCGTCGAGCCTGACCTTTGGGAACCTAACATAGAGTTGAGCAGCGCCGCCGACCACGCCCAGAAATCGAGGTTCCTTACGGGTAGCGACTCGCGGTTCTAGCCTACCCTCAAGGCGACTGCTCCAACGATTTGTTACCCCGTTTCGCTCCGCCGATCCATAAGTAAGCGGGCGGCGAACCCCACCTGTTGCGGCACGGTCGGCTAGGCCATAGTCCGTCCTCGAGGAGGGACACAATGAAGCACGACCGGGAGTTTTGGACTCGTCACGTTGAGAGGTGGCGCGCAAGCGGGCTGACACAGAAAGCGTATTGCGCTCGCCGCCGGCTGGCGAAGGGAAGTCTGGGCTACTGGGCATCGACACTGGAGCGGCGGAAGGCAGCGGTGACAGAACTGGTGGAGGTCGGGCGCACCGAGGTCAAGCCGCAGCAGTTGAACTGCCCTATCGAGTTGGCCGTCCAGGGTGGGTACCTGCTTCGGCTGTGGCCAGGGGTGCAACCCGCGCACCTGCGCGAGGTGCTCTCGGTGTTGGAGCGCCGCTCATGATCGGCCTGGAGGTCAAGGAGGCGCGGGTCTTCGTGCGGCCGGGCTCCACCGACATGCGCAAGCAGATCAACGGCCTGGCCGTAATGGCGGAGCAGGTGATGGAGGCCAACGTCTTTGAGCCTGCGCTGTTTCTGTTCTGCAACGGCGAGCGACGCATTCTGAAGGCGTTGTACTGGGACCGCAATGGTTTTTGTCTTTGGCAAAAAAACCTGCAGAAAGATCACTTCCCCTGGCCTCGAAGCAGCGAGCAGGCCCGCTTGGAGATCGACGCGGAGAAGTTGCGCATGCTGCTGGAGGGCATCGACTTCTGGTCGGCACACCAGCCGTTGAGCTACCAGCGAGTGAGCTGAGAAAAACGACAGAAAAACAAATGAACTCCATTGCCTTCGATCATTGTGCTGTGATAGGCTGCGGCGCGTGGAGGGGAACGTCGAGACGCTCGTAGTGGAGAACGCGCAGCTGCGGCGAGAGAATGCCGAGCTTACCAAGCGCGTGGAGATGCTTGCCGAGCAGAATGAGTGGCTGAAGCAGCGGTTCTTCGGGCGCAGCAGCGAAGCGCTGAGCCTCGAGGAGCAGCGTCAGCTAAAGCTGTTCGACGAGGCGGAGCTTGCCGCGGCGGAGCCCGACAGCACGCGGGGACAGCCAAGCCTCATTCGCATTCCCGAGCATGTGCGGCAGCAGCCCAAGCGGCGGCCGCTGCCGCAAGCCCTCCCGCGGGTAGAGGTAATCATCGACATTCCCGAAGAGCAGAAGCGCTGTGGCTGCGGCGCTGAGTTGGTGCGCATCAATGAGGAATCCAGCGAAAAGCTGGACGTGATTCCTCCGCAGCTTCGGGTGATTCGCACCATTCGACCGATTTACGCCTGCCATGTCTGCGAAGGCTCTGGGGATGAAGGACGGCCGGCGGTGCGTATCGCGCCGATGCCGGCCGCGATCATCGACAAGGGAATCGCGAGCGCCGGGCTGCTGGCCTACATCGTGACGAGCAAGTTCTGTGACTCGCTGCCGCTGTACCGCCAGCAGAAGCAGTTTGCGCGCATCGGGGTGGATCTCTCCCGTCGGACGATGGCCGACTGGATGATCGCGGCAAGTGAAGCGTGCGCTCCGCTGATGAAACTCCTGGAGGCGAA
>PMBA01000228.1 GCA_003152795.1 Acidobacteriaceae bacterium
GAAGGCCATCTGCGCGGCATCATCGGACAGCTCACGGTGGAGGAGATCGTCAAGCAGCCCGAGATGGTGGGCGATCGCATGCGCGCGACCTGCGCCGACGACATGAACAAGATGGGCCTCGAAGTAATTTCGTTCACCATTAAAGAGGTCCGCGACAAGAACGAATACATCACCAACATGGGCAAGCCGGACGTCGCCCGCATCAAGCGAGACGCGGACGTTGCCACCGCGGAAGCAGAACGGGATACAGCCATCAAGCGCGCGATAGCAACCCGGGAAGCGGCGGTAGCCAAGGCGCAAGCCGATCAGGAGCGGGTGCTGGCGGAGACCCTGTCGCAGGCGAAGCAGGCGGAATCGCAGCGCGACCTCGAGGTCAAAAAAGCGCAGTACCTTGAAGTCACGAAAAAGCAGCAGGCGCAGGCGGACAAGTCGTACGACATTCAGAGCAACGTGATGCAGCAGCAGGTCATCACGGAAAGCGTGCGCGTCCAGCAGGTGGAAAAGGAAGGACAGGTAAAAGTCCAGGACGCGGAAATCAGCCGGCGCGAAAAAGAACTGATCGCGACCGTATTGAAAGGGGCAGAGATCGAGCGGCAGCGCATCGAAACCCTCGCCGCCGCCGAGAAGCAGCGCCTGATCGCGGAGGCCGAAGGGCACGCCTCGGCGATTCGCGCCCAGGGCGAAGCGGAGGCGGAAATCATCTTCAAGAAAGGTGAAGCCGAAGCGAAAGCAATGAATGTGAAAGCAGCCGCGTACCAGGAGTACAACCAGGCGGCGGTGGTGGACAAACTGATCACCGGGCTGCCGGAGATCGTCAAGGCCCTGGCTGCGCCGCTGGCCAACGTGGACAAGATCACCATCGTTTCCACCGGCAACGGCGACACGGCCGGCCTGAACAAGATCACCGGCGACATCACGAAGATGGCGGCACAGGTGCCGGCGTTGTTCGAAACGCTCTCGGGAATGCCCCTGGGAGAGCTATTAGGCAAAGTCCGTCAAATCGGCGACAAGACACCGAAGCCGGACGAAAAGCAGTAGGTGGAGCAGTCGACGGAACAGCGCATGACCAACGACCAACGACAAACGACCGATTTCAGGAGGTATTCCGTGCAACAGGAAGTTCATCACGCCAGATCACTCGGCCTGTCCGTCGCCCTGGGAGCCGCGATGGGAGCGGCTCTGGGCGCCGCTACCGGCCACATGGGCGTCTGGGTCGCCGCGGGAATCGCAGCTTACATCGCGATCTCCGTAGTGGGCGGGGCCTGGAACAAAAGACCGAACGACTAACGACGAACTAAGGAAGAACGACCAACGACGATTCAACACGAGGTGTTTTATGGCATTACTCGAACGCGTTTCCACTTTAGTGCGGGCCAACCTCAACGATCTGATCGACAAAGCTGAGGAGCCCGAAAAGATGATCAAGCAGGTCATCCTGGACATGAACAACCAGCTCTTGCAGGTTAAGACCCAGGTTGCGATTGCCATCGCCGACCAGCATTTGCTGGAAAAGAAGAAACTCGAGAACGACGACAAAATCGTGGAATGGATGCGCAAGGCCGAACTGGCGGTCGACAAGAAACAGGACGACCTGGCCCGTGCCGCTCTGCTCCGGGTTGAGAGTTATCGCGATTTGAGCGCCAACTTCGCGCAGCAACTCGAAGACCAGAAGGCGCAGGTCGAGAATCTGAAATCGGCGCTGCGCAATCTCGATCAGAAGCTGGCTGAGGCCAACGCCAAAGCCGATCTGCTGATCGCACAGCACCGCCGCGCCCGGGCCGCCAACAAGGCGACCGATGCCCAGTCCGGTATGGACGCCAACGGCAAGTCGGCCACCTTCGATCGCATGAAGAGAAAAGTCGCCCGCGAAGAAGCCCTGGGCGAAGCCAAGTCCCAAATCCTGGCCGACGACGTGGAAAACCGCCTTGCCGCCCTGGAAAAAGAGGACCGCATCGAGCAGTTGCTAACAGAACTGAAGACAAAGCGCGGGGCGTAGCCGGAACCACGTAGGGGCGGACGCCCTAGTCCGCCCAGTCGGGCGCAGCCGGCCTACTTGGCCGCTGGTGATGCAGCGGCGGAACAGGTTGGATGCACAAGGAGAACTTTAATGATCGTCAGACTCAGACAAATTGAATCGAAGTTCGTGTCGGGATTGTCTGTACTCGCGTTGCTGCTGGGTATTTGCGCGGCGGTCCAAGCACAGCAGAAGCCTGAGCAACTTGCGCAGCACTCCTCGGACACTTGGCTAGCCCTGGTCGACTCCGGGAAATATGCGGACAGTTGGCAGGAGACGTCGCAGATTTTCAAAACCGCTGTCACCAGGGAGCAGTGGCAAAACTCGCTGCGGGGGAGCCGCGATCCGTTGGGCAAGATGCTATCACGCAAGCTCAAGAGCGCTACTTACGCCAAAACGCTGCCGGGCGCGCCCGATGGCGAGTACGTGGTGATTCAGTACGAGAGTAGCTTCGAACACCAGCAGTCGGCGGTGGAGACGGTTACTCCCATGCTCGACAAAGATGGGAAGTGGAGGGTCTCCGGGTATTACATCAAATAGCGACCGCACCTGTTGCGCAAGCTAGAATCGAACCGAGGCTACTCCGATGCGCAAGATCTTCCATTTTGACTCACCCGCCGGCCCGTACGTCGCGGACGCCGCCGTCCTCTGCTGCTTCGATCACCGCATCAGCACGGCGGTGCGGAAGTTTCTGAAGAAGCAAGGCATCGAGCGCGCTGACATGATCATTGTTGCCGGGGGAGCCAAGACCCTTGCTTCCCCGCGCAACGATTTTGAACAGGACTTCATCCTCGAACAGGTCCGCATGTCGATCCGCCTGCACCAGACCAGGCGCGTCATGGTGATGAGCCACTCCGACTGCGCTACTTATGGCGGCCTGGCCCATTTCAAAGGCGACAAAACAGCCGAAGCCGAGCATCACCGCGGCGAACTCCTTCGCGCGGGAGAGCTTCTCACCTCAAACTTCCCCGATATTTCGGTTGAGCCCTACTTCGTGAAGTTTGATGGAATCTGGGAAGTGAAAGGCGCGGACCACCTGAAGTCCGCGACCCAGACAGGGGCGGCGGATCACGATCACAAGATTGCGTAGCCTCCGGCCACTTCAGGCCTTCTTTGTCGAGGCCAATTGGCGCAACACATCGATGAATGCGGTGGTGGCGCAGGAGAGCGTTCGGTCGCGGCGGTAGGCCAGTCCCAGTTCGCGAAAAAGTTCCACATCCTCCAAATCAATCAGCTTCACTCTGCCGGAGGCCACTTCATCGCGCGCGAAGGACGCACTGATGAGAGAGACTCCGAGATTGGCGGCGACAAAGCTTTTGATCATGCCGATGCTGGGCAGTTCCATTCGAACCTGCAGTTCGTCGCGATAGGGGCGGAAGAGTTTGTCCAGCAGCCTGCGCGTGTGGCCTGTCTTTGGCAGCAGCAGCGGATGCTTGACGATATCGCGCACGGCTGCGGTCTTATGCCGGGCCAGGGGATTGTTGGGGCTCACCATCAACATGAGCTTGTCACGGAAGATGGGTTGGATTTCCAGGCTGGGAGACTGGATCGGCAAAGTGAGGAAGCCGACTTCGATGGAGCCGTTCTCCAGCTTTTCCGTGATCTTGTAACTGAAATTCCTGTAAATATTAATCTGCACGGTCTTGTAGCGGCGGCAGTATTCGGCAAACACTTCCGGCAGCACATAGAGGCATGTGGCCTCGTTGGCGCCGACGCGAAGGGTGCCGCGGGGCGTGCCGCTATGGTCTGCCACCGCGATTAGCGATTCCTCCCGCAGCTTTCTCAGGCGCTCGGCATAGTCGAAAAGCACGAGTCCGGCCGGGGTGAGCTTTACGGTTTTGCCTGAGCGGTCGAGCAGGCGATCGCCATACTCCTGTTCCAACTGGCGGATCTGGGCGCTGACCGCCGATTGCGAGCGGAAAACTTTTTCTCCAGCGCGCGAAAAGCTGCCCTGTTTCGCAACTTCCAGAAACGTGATGAGCTGATCGAAGTCCATTGCGTTTAAGCCGGATTATAATGGACTTAGCAGGTCTAGCGGGAAATTAGGCTGAATTTGCCAGGGAACCGCGAGATTCTGAAATTTGCATCCTTCGTATTGAAATTCTGAATTGTACTTTCGCGCTCGCCTGGCGGTAACTAAGAACTTACAGACATGTGTTCCTGAGGCGAAGTGTGCGAAACCCCCCGCAGCCTTTGCGGCGAAGCGCCAACTGCCAACTCATGAACAACTGATTCAGAAGCGGCATGGCGCGGCGAAAGGTTCGCCGCAACCATGGCAATGCTGCAAAACGTGCCCATGACGACGCGTTGGAACAAAACGAATGGCCCTCCCTGCGCCCAGGGTCTCTACCATCCGGCGCAAGAGCACGATGCGTGCGGGATCGGATTCGTGGCCAGCATCCGCGGCCACAAGAGTCACGAAATCATAACCAAGGGAATTCAGGTGCTGCTCAACCTGACGCACCGGGGGGCCTGCGGGTGCGATCCCGAGACCGGCGATGGCGCCGGCATTCTCCTCCAGATCCCTCACCAGTTTTTTGTGCGCGAGTGCGGCCGGCTGGGCTTCGAACTGCCTGCGCCGGGCGCTTACGGCGTGGGCATGACATTTCTGCCGGTGGAGAAACATGAACGCCTGCAATGCGAAGGAATTCTGGAGCGCATTGTACGCGAGGAGGGATTGACGGTTCTGGGATGGCGGGATACGCCGGTTTTCGCATCCGCAATTGGCCGCGAGGCGCGCGCTTCGCAGCCTTACATCCAGCAGATTTTTGTTGGATGCGGCCACATCGGCGATGAAGCCGCGTTTGAGCGCAAACTTTATGTGGTGCGCAAGCGCGCCGAATCGGAGATGGCAGGGTCCGGCATCAAGGATGCCGAGATGTTCCACATCCCATCGCTCTCCTGCCGCACCATCGTTTACAAGGGTCTGCTGCTCGCCCCGCAGATCACTAATTTTTACAAGGAGCTCTCCGATCCCGACGTGACCAGCGCGTTGTGTCTGGTGCATCAACGTTTCTCCACTAACACGTTTCCGAGCTGGCAACGGGCGCATCCCTATCGCTACATCGCGCACAATGGAGAGATCAACACGCTCAAGGGCAACGTCAACTGGATGCACGCGCGCCAGTCTCTGCTCCAGTCTCTATTGTTTGGCGACGATATAAAGAAGCTCTATCCCATCATCGCGCCGGATGGCAGCGACTCCGCGAACTTCGACAACGCGGTTGAACTCCTGTTGCAGGCGGGGCGCAGCCTGCCGCACGCCATGGCGATGCTGGTTCCGGAAGCGTGGGCGGGGAATCCGCACATGAAGGCGGAGAAGCGCGCATTTTACGAATATCACGCGTGCCTGATGGAACCGTGGGATGGGCCGGCGGCCATCGCTTTCACCGACGGCAGAGTCATCGGCGCCATCCTCGACCGCAACGGATTGCGGCCTGGACGTTACGTGGTCACCAACGACGAGCACGTCATCATGGCCTCCGAAGCTGGAGTGCTCGATCTCGACCCGGAACACGTGAAGATGAAAGGGCGCTTGCAGCCGGGGAAGATGTTTTTGGTAGACACGGTCGAAGGCCGCATCGTTCCCGACAAGGAAATCAAGCACCGGCTGGCTTCGCGGCAGCCATATGGGCAGTGGCTCAAAGACAATCAGATCACGATCGAGCAGTTGCCCGAGCCTTCGCGCATGCACCATCCGGATGCGGAGACGCTGCTTCGCCGCCAGCGCGCGTTTGGTTACAGCGATGAAGACCTGCGCATGATCCTCGGTCCGATGGCATCGAAAGGGCAGGAGCCAGTCGGTTCGATGGGCACCGATACGCCGCTCGCCTGTCTCTCAGACAGGCCACAATCGCTGTTCAACTATTTCAAGCAGCTCTTTGCCCAGGTCACTAATCCTCCCATCGACCCGATCCGCGAAGAGATCGTGATGTCGCTCATCAGCTACATCGGAAGCGAACGCAACATTCTCTCGGAGGCGCCGGAGAACTGCCACATGCTGAAGCTGGCGCACCCGCTGTTGACCAACCTCGAACTGGAGAAACTGCGCCGCGTCTCGACCGGAGATCTGCTGGCCATCACCCTTCCTGCGCTCTTCCGTGCCGGCGATGGTGAAGCGGGACTGAAGCGGTCGCTCGACGAGTTGTGCCAGCGCGCGTCGCTCGCCGGAAAGGCCGGCTACACGCTGCTGATTCTTTCCGATCGCGGTGTGAACAAGGATTACGCTCCCATCCCCAGTCTGCTGGCGCTGGCCGCGGTCCATAACCTGCTGGTGCAGGAGGAGACGCGAACCCAGGTGGCGCTGATTACGGAATCGGGCGAACCGCGGGAGGTGATGCACTTTGCGCTGCTCAGTGGTTACGGGGCCAGCGCCATCAATCCTTATATGGCGTTAGAGAGCGTCGAAAGCCTGGCGCGGCGCGGCGAGTTGGCGGAGGGCGTAACTCCCGAACTGGCGGTGAAGCATTTTATCAAGTCGGTGAACAAAGGTCTGCTGAAGACCTTCGCGAAGATGGGTATCTCGACGTTACAGAGTTACCAGGGCGCACAGGTGTTCGAAGCCATCGGGCTGAACCGGGGATTGGTGGATTCCTACTTCGCAGGTACGGCGTCACGCCTGGAAGGCGTCGGCCTGGAAGTGCTCGCCCGCGAAGCGCAGATGAAGCACGAGCACGCGTTCCGTCCCCTCACCGAGTCCGAGACCGAACTTGCGGTCGGAGGAAATTACCACCAGCGGGCGAACGGCGAGTATCACCTGCTGAATCCGCTGACCATCGGCAAACTGCAGCAGGCAGTGCGGCAGGAGAGTTCCCAGACCTTTCAGGAATACACCGACCTCATCGACAACCAAAGCAGTAATATGGCGACGGTCCGCAGTCTGATGAAGTTGAAGAAGAGCGCCAGCCCGGTTCCCCTCGAAGAAGTCGAGCCCGCAAGAGAAATCGTGAAGCGCTTTACCACGGGAGCGATGTCGTTTGGCTCGATCAGCAAAGAAGCGCACGAGACTCTGGCGATCGCCATGAACCGCATCGGAGGGAAGTCCAATACCGGTGAAGGTGGCGAAGATGAAGAGCGCTTCAAGCCGGATGCGAACGGAGACCTGCGGCGCAGCGCCGTGAAGCAGGTAGCATCGGCGCGCTTTGGAGTTACTGCGAACTATCTCGTCAATGCGGATGAGTTGCAGATCAAGATGGCGCAAGGCGCAAAGCCGGGCGAAGGCGGGCAACTTCCCGGGCACAAAGTGGATGAAGTGATTGCGCGGCTGCGGCATTCCATCCCCGGCGTGGGTTTGATTTCGCCCCCGCCTCACCACGACATTTATTCCATCGAAGATCTTGCGCAACTGATCTACGACCTGAAGAATGTAAATCCGCAAGCCCGCATCGCGGTGAAGTTAGTGGCGGAAGTGGGAGTGGGCACGGTGGCGGCGGGCGTTGCCAAGGCACACGCGGATGTGGTGCTGATCAGTGGCGACAGCGGAGGCACGGGAGCTTCACCGTTGAGTTCCATCAAGCACGCCGGCATTCCCTGGGAACTCGGTTTGGCCGAGACGCAGCAGGTGCTTCTGTTGAACGATCTGCGCGGCCGAATCCGGGTACAGACGGACGGCAAGTTGCAGACCGGCCGCGATGTGGTCGTGGCGGCGCTGCTCGGCGCCGAAGAATTCGGTTTCGCGACCACGCCGCTGATTGCCATGGGCTGCGTCATGATGCGCAAGTGCCATCTCAACACTTGCTCGGTGGGCATCGCCACACAGGATCCCGTGCTGCGCCAGCGATTTCAGGGACAGCCCGAGCACGTCATCAACTTCTTTTTCTTTCTGGCGGAGCAGGTGCGGCAGTACATGTGCGAACTGGGCTTCCGTCGCATGGACGACATGATCGGGCGCGTCGACAGGCTTGACGTGCAACCAGCGGTCGACCACTGGAAGGGGCGAGGCCTCGATTTGTCGGCCATTCTCTATGACCCGCCGGTGCCCTCGCGTGTGGCACGCCGCTGTGTGCAGGCACAGGACCACGGTCTGGAGCAGGCGCTGGATCATGAGTTGCTCGCCGAGTCGAAACATGCCCTTGAAACGCTTGCGCCGGTTGAGATAACGCTGCCAGTGCGCAACGTTCACCGCTCCGTGGGAACGATGCTGAGCGGAGCGATTGCGCGTCGCCACGGGTCCACGGGCCTGCCCGACGACACCATCCGAATTCACCTCGACGGATCGGCAGGGCAGAGCCTGGGCGCGTTTCTGGTCAAGGGAGTTACGCTCACGCTCGAAGGCGAGGCCAACGATTACGTGGGCAAGGGCCTGTCCGGTGGGCGATTGATAGTCTATCCGCCGCGACGTTCCAGTTTCGCCCCCGAAGAAAACATTCTGATCGGCAACGTTGCCCTCTACGGCGCGACCAGCGGCGAAGCGTTTTTCAACGGTATGGCGGGCGAGCGCTTTGCCGTGCGTAATTCGGGAGCGACCGCGGTGGTTGAGGGAGTTGGCGACCACGGCTGCGAATATATGACCAGGGGCCTCGTGGTGGTGCTGGGAGCCTGCGGCAGAAATTTTGCCGCCGGCATGAGCGGCGGCGTCGCCTACGTGTTTGACGAGCGCGGCGACTTCACCGAAAAACGCTGCAATCTGGACTCGGTCGACCTCGAACCCGTCTGCGAAGCGCAGGATGCCCGCTTGGTGGAAACCAGGTTCGAGGTACAGTTCGCGGAAGCCAATCTCGTAAAGGTTCTGGTGGCCCGTCATCTGGAACTGACGCGCAGCCCGCGCGCCGCGTGGATTCTGGACAACTGGTCTGAAGCTCTATCCAGATTCATCAAAGTCTTTCCCCACGAGCACAAGCGCGTGCTGGGAATGGGCCGCGCACGAGAGCCTTACATCCCCAGCGCGCCGTTGACCGCTGTCGCCCAGGCCGCGCAGGTGCAACATGGGTAAGGAAACGGGATTTTTGGAATACGCGCGTGAACTTGCCGCGCGACGTCCGGTCACTGAGCGCGTCAACGACTGGTTTGAAATCTACCTCGATTTTCCCGAAGAAAAGCTTCTCACCCAGGGTGCGCGCTGCATGGACTGTGGCGTTCCGTTTTGCCAGACCGGATGTCCGGTCAACAATCTGATCCCCGACTGGAACGATCTGGTCTATCGCGGCCATTGGAAAGAAGCGGTGCGGCAACTGCACGCAACCAACAACTTCCCGGAATTCACTGGCCGGATTTGTCCGGCGCCGTGCGAAGCCTCGTGTGTGCTGGGCATCAATCAGCCTCCGGTGACGATTAAACAGATTGAAAAAAATATCGTGGAACGCGGTTTTGCGGAAGGCTGGATTCATCCCGAGCCGCCCGCAGCTCGCAGCGGGGAAAAAGTGGCGGTCGTTGGTTCGGGCCCGGCGGGGTTGGCCGCGGCGCAGCAATTGTGCCGCGCCGGACACTCCGTAGTAGTCTACGAAAAAGCGGACCGCATCGGCGGCCTGCTGCGCTATGGCATCCCGGAGTTCAAATTAGAGAAGCACATTATCGATCGCCGGCTGGAGCAGATGTCGGCGGAGGGTGTGAAATTCGTGACCGGCGCGGAGGTCGGAAAGAACGTCGCGGTCGAGGATCTGCGGCAAGAGTTTGACGCCATTGTGCTCGCCGGCGGAGCGGAGTGGCCGCGCGATCTGAACGTCCCCGGACGCGAGTTGAAGGGAATCCATTTCGCGATGGAGTTCCTGCCGCAGCAGAACCGGCGCTGTCTGGGCGATGCCATCGCACCAGAAACAGAAGTTGTGGCGACCGGCAAACGCGTGGTCATCATCGGAGGCGGCGATACCGGCGCCGATTGCCTTGGAACCTGCCATCGGCAAAAGCCGCGATCCGTGCACCAGTTCGAGATCATGCCAAAGCCTCCAGACGAGCGCTCGCCGCTGACGCCGTGGCCGCTCTGGCCGATGCAACTGCGCACCGAAGGCGCGCACGAAGAAGGCGGCGTCCGCGACTGGGGCCTTGCCACCACCAGATTCACCGGCTCTGGTGAGGTTCAGCAACTGCACGCGGTACGCGTTGGACCGCCGCCGAAGTTTGAACCGATCCCAGGCAGCGAATTCACCATGGCAGCGGACCTCGTGCTGATCGCGATGGGTTTTGCAGGGCCGGCACGGAATGGGATGATCGAACAGTTCGGAGTGAAACTCGACGCGCGCGGAAACGTCGCCACCGACCAGAACAACATGTCATCGGAGCCCGGAGTCTTCGCGGCCGGCGATATGCGCCGCGGCCAGTCGTTAGTCGTGTGGGCGATCGCCGAAGGCCGAAGGACCGCCGCGAGCGTTGACGCGTACTTGAGAACCAAGCCGATGGCCCTGGGGACGCCGGCTGTCTCCCAATCAATCGCCTCGTGAGCCTTGCTCCTATTCGGTCTCTCCAATCCATGCTCCAAACGGCTCCACGGAAATCTCGCTGGGATCGACTCGGCCCGGTGTTGTGAATGACGACAGCAGCGTCTTTGCGCCCTTTGCGTGCACCCCCTTGGACTCGAGATTGAGATTCACTTTTCGCGTTACGCCGCTCATATTCAGGACTACGAGCACGCTCTGTCCCTTGTAACTCCGCGCATAAGAGAGCACGCTGGGATCGTCTTCATTCAACGCAATGTACTTGCCCTCCAGCAACGCCTGGTTGGTGTGCCGCATCGAGAGCAGTTGCCGGTAGTAGTTCAAAATCGAATTCGGATCGCTCTTTTCAGTTTCCACGTTGTAATTTTTGTAACGGTCGTCCACCGGCAACCACGGAGTGGTGGGGCTGAATCCGGCGTTGGCCTGGGTGTTCCATTGCATCGGGGTGCGCTCGCCATCGCGGCCTTTTTCTTTGGGCCAGCCCAGCTTTCCCATCGAATCCTTTACGTCTTCCGGACGTTTGGGATCGTTGTTTTCCATTCCAATCTCTTCGCCGTAGTACATGACGGCGGTGCCGCGCAGGGTCAGGTAGAGCGATGCCATCAGTTTCGCGATCTGGTCGTCGTGCTTGCCGTCGCCGTAGCGGTCGTACACGCGACGAATATCATGGTTGCTGACGACGTACACCGGCCAACCGCCGGAGTTGTCGACCCACTCGATCTGCTTGCGGAAATCGGCGGGCGACAGTTTGTTGATGGTGGCGAACATGAAGTCCATGGGCATGTTCACTTCATCGTTGTGCTCTCCGTAATATTTCTTGAGCTGCTCGATGTCGCTGGTCCAAGTTTCGCCAATCAGCACCGCGTTGTGCTCGTCGGCAACTTTGCGGAGGCGTTGCAGTACGCCGTGGAGTTCGGGCTGGTTTTTGTCGTTGATTTCGCGCTCGACCGGATCTCCAAAGGCGTTCCTTTCGGTTCCCACGACAGGATTGTCGCGGAATTGGGAATCGACAAACATGACATCCACTGCATCCAGACGAAAACCGGCGACGCCGCGCTTGTACCACCAGCGGGTCACGTCGAACATGTTTTTTTCAACTTCGGGATTGCGCCAATTCAAGTTGGGCTGCGGTGGATAAAAATAATGGTAGAACCATTGGCTGGTCGTGGAGTCGTATTTCCATGCGGAACCTCCAAACAGCGAAGTCCAATTATTCGGCGGCTGCTGCGGATCCCTTGCGTCGCGCCAGATGTACCAGTCCCTCTTGGGATTCGCGCGCGAAGACTTCGACTCCTGAAACCACTTGTTTTGATCGGAGGTATAGGTCATGACAAAATCGAGCAGCACACGGATATTGCGCGGCTTGCTCTGGGCCAGCAATTCGTCCATGTCGCGCAACGTGCCGTAGTCGGGATCGACGCTGTAGTAGTCGGATATGTCGTAACCCCAATCCACGTGTGGCGATGGAAACATCGGCGCGATCCAAATCGCATCTACTCCCAGCCAACTCAAATAGTCGAGCTTAGAAGTAATTCCGGGAAGATCACCGATACCGTCATGGTTGCTGTCGGCAAAACTGCGTGGATAAATTTCGTAGAAGACCGCGTGTTGCCACCAGGGGTGGCCTTCACCATCGACTGCGGTCTGTGCCCAAGCGGGTATAGCGAAAGCGACGAACAGCAAGAACACCAAGCCCAACTTCTGGTTACGCATGCCAGTCCTCCGTGTGCCTCGTAGAAACGTCTGAACGGACGTGAATAAAGTACCTGCTGACAAGGATGACGTAAAGCGGTTCCATGAGGCCGAATCGGCCACGTTGCACCCGAAAATGTTAAATTAGAAGATTCATGTCAGCCCCCAACTCTCTCTTTATTCGCGCCGCTAAGGCTCAGGCCACGGAACGCACGCCGGTCTGGTTCATGCGTCAGGCCGGGCGCTACATGCCTGAGTACCGCGCCGTCCGCAAGCAATATTCCCTGATCGAGATCTGCAAAAAGCCGGAGGTTGCGGCCCAGGTCACGATTGAGGCTGCCGAGATCCTTAAAGTGGATGCCGCCATCATCTTCGCCGATCTTCTTCTTCCCCTCGAAGTGATGGGGCTGCCCTTTCACTTCTCTGCAGGCGAAGGTCCGAAGATCGAAAAGCCCGTGCGCACGGCGGAAGACATTGCCCACCTGCGGACGGATCGCGCCGCCGATCTGGGCTATGTCTCCGACGCGGTGAAGTTGGTGTGCAAGCACTTCGGCGACACGCTCCCCGTCATCGGCTTCTGCGGCGCGCCCTTCACGCTGGCCAGCTACATGATCGAAGGCGGAGGCTCGCGCAACTATCTTTTCACCAAGAAGATGATGTACTCCGCGCCTGCGGCGTGGAACGAACTCATGAAGAAGTTAGTTGCGGTGACCTCGGCGTATGCTGCCGAGCAAGTGCGCGCTGGGGCCGACTGCATCCAGATCTTTGACAGCTGGGTGGGCTGCCTGAGCGTGGAAGATTATCGCCGCTACGTTCTGCCGCATGTGACCGGCCTGGTGAAGCGCCTGCAAAAGGCGGGCGTGCCCGTGATCTATTTCGGAACCGACAGTTCCACGCTTCTGCCCTCGATGCAGGAGACGGGCGCCGAGGTCATTGGCCTCGACTGGCGGATTCCGCTCGACACTGGATGGCAGAGTCTGGGTCTCAAAGGGGCGGTGCAGGGCAATCTCGATCCGGTGCTGTTGTTTGCGGATTGGAAAGAACTCAAATCGCGCGGCGAGGCGATTCTGCGCCAGGCCGCCGGACGCCCTGGCCATATCTTCAATCTTGGCCATGGCATACTTCCTGAAACCCCGGTGGACAACGTAAAAGCGCTCTGTGATTTCATCCGCGAGCACTCGGCGGAGTTCAAGAAAGACCGCAGCTGAGATTGGCACACGGCATCGCAGTAGCGATGTCACAACGGCTGCGCTACGCAAGCGCCTTCAGGCGCTGAGAGGAATGAATCAATGACCGCCTGCCCGCTGGGCCTTGCCGGCCAGTGTTATTGCGCCAACCAGGTGAGTTCGTTTGCTTCCTCGGAACGATCGCCGGAAGTGTGCGCGAAAACCGCCGTGCTTCTGCTGGCCCACGGCAGCCCCGCGAACTCCAGCGAGGTTCCCGAGTTTCTGCGCTATGTTACCGGGGGGCGGCAACTGCCGGCGGCAGTGGTTGATGAAATCCGCCATCGCTATTCGCTGATTGGTTTTTCGCCGCTTCCGTGCTGGACTCTGTTACAGGCCGATCAACTTTCGGAGTTGATGAAGATGCCGGTGTTTGTCGGCATGCGCAACTGGAAACCTTTCATCGGCGATGCGGTGAAGGCGATCGCGAGCCAGCCATACGAGCGCGTGATCGCCATCTGTCTCGCCCCGCAGAACTCGCGAACCAGCGTCGGACTCTACCGCGGCGCCGTCAGCGGCGAGGGAAATCTTCCGTTCGTATTGGACTTCGTCGAGGAGTGGCACGATGAGCCGCTGCTTGCCAGGGCCTTCGCAGAAAAACTCCGCCCCGACTGGGAGAAGGCGAGCGCGGAAAACGGAGCGAAACTCCCCGTGATCTTTACCGCCCACAGCGTCCCCGAGCGCACCATCATCGAAGGCGATCCTTACGAGAGACAAGCGAGGGAGACCGCCGAGTTGGTAGCGAAAGAGGCTGGCCTTGCAGTCGAGGAATGGACTTTCGCTTTCCAGAGTCAAGGCATGTCTGGTGGCACGTGGATCGGCCCCACGGTCGAGGACACGATCAGAAATCTGAAAGCGAAGGGTCATCGCGGCGTCTTCGTGCAGCCGATTGGATTTGTGTGCGATCACGTGGAAGTGCTCTACGATATCGACATGGCGTTCAAACAGTTCGCGGAAAGGGAAGGCATGCGACTGTGGCGGGCTGAGTCTCTGAACGGTTCGCGGACTTTGACCGCGGCACTTGCAGAAATAGTTCGCGGTCGCAAGTAACGTGGTGTAGATTGTGTGGCGCGGACACTCTTGTCCGCGTGCGGCATCGAAAAGCAGCCAGCGCGGACGCGGACCAGAGTGTTTGCGCCGCACGAGCCCGGAAGCTAGCAACTCCATTCCATGAAACGAATTGCCATCATCGGCGGCGGAATCTCCGGCCTCACGGCGGCTTACACGATCGACGAAAAGCGCCGGTCGGGTACGCCCGTCGAGTACGTTTTGTTCGAGTCCAGCCCGCGTCTCGGCGGTGTTCTGGTTACCGACCACGTCGACGGCTGCCTGGTGGAAGCGGGGCCCGACTCGTTTCTGACGGAAAAGCCGTGGGCCGCCGACCTCTGCGGCAAGATTGGGTTGGGCGATCAGCTGATCGGGTCGAATGACTCCGAGCGCAAGACCTATATTGTCGCCAAGGGCAAACTGGTGGTGATGCCCGATGGGCTCATGTTCATGGTGCCGACCAAGATCATGCCCACCGTGATGTCGCCGCTTTTTTCCTGGCGAACAAAGATTCGGATGGCTGCCGAGTGGTTTCATCCGCCGCGCAAAGCGTCCGAGGACGAAACCGTCGCGGACATGGTGAAACGTCACTACGGTTCCGAGATGGTCGAGTTGCTGGCCGATCCGCTGCTCTCCGGAGTTTACGGCGGCGAGGCTTCGGGGCTGAGCGTGCGGGCAGTGCTGCCTCGCTTCGCCGACATGGAATCGAAACACGGCAGCCTGGGCCGCGCCATGCTGAAGGGTCGCAAGAAGATGGCCGCGGTGGCGACCGTCCCCGCGCGGCCGCTATTCACTTCGCTGAAAGACGGCATGCAGCAGATGGTCGATGCGCTGGTCGCGCGCCTGGACGGGAAGGCGCTGAAGACGTCGTCGGTGGTGCAGTCCGTCATCCGGCAGGATAACGGCTGGATTGTTTGCGCTGGATACCAGAGCGACCAGTTCGACGCGGTGATCATCGCGACTCCAACTCATGCCGCGGCCGACCTTTTGCAGGGTGCGGATGAAAACCTCGCCCGCGATCTGGGCGAGATTCAGTACAGTTCTTCGGTGACGGTGACGCTCGGATACGACGAAAAAGTGCGGCGCTCGCTGCCTCCGGGCTTTGGATTTCTGGTGCCGCGGAGTGAAGGGCACCGGATGCTCGCGGCAACTTTCGTGCACAACAAATTCCCGCACCGCGCTCCGGAGAATCGCGCGCTGGTCCGCTGTTTTCTGGGCGGGGCGCGCGACGAACAAATCCTCCAAGCAAGCGAGAAGGAAATTCTTCAGATCGTTGGCAGCGAACTCCGGCAGATCGTCAGCATCACTGCCGAACCTCTGTTTGCCCGTGTCTACAAATGGAAGTCGGCCATGGCGCAGTATTCCGTGGGGCATCTCGAACGCTTGCAGCGGATCGAAGCGCTCCGCCAGAGACTTTCGGGCCTGGCGCTCGCCGGCAATGGATATAACGGCATCGGCGTTCCCGACTGCGTTCGTTCCGGCACCGAGGCAGCTGGCAAAATCCTGGCCGAGATGGGGATGTGGTCGTCGGCCTAGCCGGGTTGCGGTTCTCCGCCCCGTTCCGTGCGCAGCTGTGGTCCTGCACAAAACCGATTTATGACACAGCTTGCAAATTAGGACACCCCCTGGTGGCGTGCTGTCTTGCGGAGCCCGGCGTCGGCCGATATCATGCATGGATCATGAAAACGGCAACCCCACTTCTTCTTCTCTCGCTGGTTGTTTCCGGATACGCGCAGACTGTGGCGAGTTCCAAGGAAGTGGAAGCCGTGTATCCAGCGGCTCACAATCTCTACATTGATCTCCATCAGACTCCGGAACTGTCCTCGCACGAAACCCAGACCGCTGGGAAACTTGCGGTTCGTTTGCGGAGCCTGGGCTATGCCGTTACCGAGGAGGTCGGTGGCACTGGGGTCGTAGCCATTCTGAACAACGGCGCGGGGCCGACGGTGATGCTGCGGACGGAACTCGACGCCCTTCCGGTCGAAGAAAAAACCGGGCTTCCCTATGCCAGTAGAGTGCGCGCCAAGGACGACTCCGGGCGCGACGTTGCCGTCATGCATGCCTGCGGTCACGATTTGCACATGGCAGCGCTGGTGGGGACGGCGGACGTGATGGCGCACAGCAAAGACAGCTGGCACGGCACGCTGATGTTGATTGGCCAGCCGGCGGAGGAGACGATTTCAGGGGCCAGAAGAATGATTGACGATGGCCTGTTCACGCGCTTTCCAAAACCAGCCGTGGGCGTCGCTTTCCATGTTGGCAACGAGCTTCCCGCCGGGCAGGTGGGGATCACGCCCGGCATCTATAACACGAACGCCGATTCGTTGCGGATCACAATTTATGGCAAGGGCGGGCATGGTGCCGCGCCGCAGGCGACGATTGATCCCATCGTGATCGCTGCCAGAACGATCCTCGCTCTGCAAACCATCGTTGCACGCGAAGTGAAGCCGGGCGAAATGGCCGTCGTTACCGTTGGCTACATCCGGGCAGGCGCGAAGAACAACATCATTCCCGACCAGGCGGAGCTGGGGCTGACCGTGCGAACTTTCAAAGCAGATGTGCGGAAACAGGTTCTGGCGGCCATCGCACGGATCACCAAAGCCGAAGCGCTGGCCGGCGGCGCGCCGCAGGAGCCGCTCATCGAGCACTACGAGTTCACGGACTCGGTTTATAACGACCCCGCGCTGGCGCAGCGGCTCCGAGCGCCGCTCGAAGCCGCGATCGGAAAGCAGAACGTGATTACCACCGAGCCCATCACACCTTCCGAGGACTACGCCTTTTTCATCGAACAGGGCGTCCCTTCGCTATACGTGAGCCTCGGAGGCGCCGACCCGCAAAAGTATGCCGAAAGCAGGAATTCCGGCACGCTGCTGCCGTCCAACCATTCCCCTTATTTCGCGCCGGACGTGGATCCGGCATTACACACGGGCATCCAGGCGGAAGTCGCCGTGTTGCGAAACCTGCTGAACGGAGCTGCGCAATAAACAGGCAGCAGCGGGCGCTCTGATATTCTGATTTTTCCACCCGTCATTCCAATGAGCAGCGCCGTGTCCCCAAGCCGATGGAAGGTCATTGTTGCCTTTGGGCTGGTGTATGTCTTCTGGGGCTCGACTTATCTGGGCATTGGCATTGCGGTGGAGCAGATTCCTCCGGGCGTCATGTGTGCCTCGCGTTTTCTGATCGCGGGCATCGTGATGCTCGCTTATTGCGCGCTGACAGGGCGCCGTATTCGCTTTTCGGCGCGGCAACTTTGGCATCTGGCGGCGGTCGGCATTCTGCTGTTGATGGGCGGCAACCTCACGCTTTCTTATGCCGAGCGGATCGTTCCCACCGGCCTGTCGGCGCTCCTGATTGCGGTCACGCCGCTGTGGTTTCTGGTGCTCGACAGCCTTTTGCTGGGTGATCATCATATCTCGCGGCGCGGCAAGATCGGGCTCGCCATCGGCATTGCCGGAGTGGTGGTCCTGATCTGGCCCGATCTCCGGCATCCCAACGCGCTTGGACACCGCGAGCTCTGGTGGTCGCTGGCTCTGCAACTGGGATCGTTCAGTTGGGCGTTCGGGTCGGTGCTGTCGAAAAAGTGGCAGACGGCAGCGGCCGATCCGTTCGGCGCGATTGCATGGCAAATGATCTTCGCGGGCATCGCCAATCTCATTTTCGCGCTAATTGTCGAAAGACCGGCTCACGTGATGTGGAGTTTGCGCGGAGTGGGCGCAATACTCTACCTGGTAGTTTGCGGTTCCTGGATCGGTTACACCGCCTACATCTGGTTGCTGCAGCATGTTCCCACGTCGAAGGTGTCCACTTACGCTTATGTCAATCCCGTGGTTGCGGTGTTTCTGGGATGGCTGGTGCTGCACGAGCGCATCGATCGCTACATTCTTGGGGGAAGCGCGATCATCGTGGCTTCGGTGGTGCTGGTGACGAGCGCCAAGGTCTCGAAGCGGAGCGTGGCGGAAGCATTGCCGGCGGCGGAGGGTGGGGGAGACTGACGGGGCCGCTTTGAGCTTTCGGTTATCAGTCTTCAGTCAAGGGGTCGGACGGGCGAGGCACCCGTCTCTCCACTGGTTCCCACTACTCTTCCGCTTCTTCGGCGTCGTTGACTACGTCGACCACACGGCTTCGGATGTTGAACACCAGCTTCTGATCGTCGTCGGGCTGGAAGGTGACGCGCATGGGGCTGCGCTCCCAGATGGGAGGCGGGCACTCGGAGTCGGGATCGTCCTCCCCGGCGGGTTCGCCCGCATCTTTTTTCAGGATGGGCTTGCGCCGTCCTACCTGGGCGACCATCGCATAGAGTTTCCTGCCGTCGTCGGAGACCCCGCAGTAGGCGATGTAGTCGCGATACCAGCTGGCGGTGGAATAGAAGGGATCGAACTCGGGCAGGTTGAGTTGCGAGACGCGTCCGGTGAGGCGGTCGACCAGCAGCCATCCGCCGCGTTGCCACTGCCAGCGCGGGCCGCTGGCGTTTACATTTTCAGTGGGAAGCGCGTCGTTGACCCGAAACACCCGACGGACCACGAAAAGGCGGTCGGTCAGTTCATGGGGAGCGCCGGTCGTGTATTCCTTGAGCCGGGTGTCCACAAACAAGGGACGCACATTCAGGTCGAGCAGCTTCTGTCCCGTCGCATTAGGCCACTTGGCGGAAATCCATTTTCCAAACGCGATGACATGGGGCTTGGGAACGGCCTTGCATTCGCAGTAGCAGAAGCAAAGCGTGAGCAACATCGGCAAGATTTTTCGCAGCATGATGATGGCAGACTGGCACAGGGACGGAAGTCGTTGCAAGGACGCATGAACAGCGAAAATGTTCGGTTTTTCCGCACCCGGGACGGCTGGGTGCAGCGGTCTGGGCCGAGGCGTGAACGCGGCCGGCTGAAGGCGCGTCCGCCGTTTGCCCAGTTCCCCAACGGACGCTAAACTGAATACCTCGGGGTACCCATTATGCTCGTAGTGATGCAGGCGCAGGCGACTGAAGACCAGGTCCGCGCCGTTTGCCAGAAAATCGAAGCGCTGGGGTACCGCGCCCACGCCATGCCCGGCGCGCAACGCACGGCCATCGGTATCACCGGGAACAAGGGCGAGGTTGAACCGGGGACGCTCGAAGAAATGTCCGGCGTGCAGGAAGTCATCCGCGTCTCCAAGCCCTACAAGCTGGTCAGTCGAGACACGAAGCCGGACAACACCATCATCAAGTTCCCCGGTTCACACGTCACGATCGGGGGTGCGGACCTGGCCATCATTGCCGGCCCCTGTGGCATCGAAACGCGGGACCAGGCCTTCAGAGTAGCCGAGCGCGTGGCCCGGGCCGGAGCCCAGTTCTTCCGCGGCGGAGCCTACAAACCGCGCACGTCGCCTTACTCTTTCCAGGGACTCGGCGAAGAAGGCCTGAAGATCATGGCCGAAATCCGCGACCGCTTCGGCCTGCTCATCGTCACCGAAGCCGTCGATTACGAATCGCTGGACCTGGTCGACCAATACGCCGATGTGATCCAGATCGGCGCCCGCAACATGCAGAACTTCTCTCTGCTCAAGCGCGCCGGACGCGCCCACAAGCCCGTCCTGCTGAAGCGCGGCATCTCGGCAACGCTGGAAGAATTCCTGATGGCCGCCGAATACATCATGAGCGAGGGCAACTACAACATCGTCCTGTGCGAGCGCGGCGTGCGCACCTTCGCCGATCACACGCGCAACACGCTCGATCTCAGCATCGTGCCCGCCGTCCAGCGCCTGAGCCACCTGCCCATCATCGTGGATCCCAGCCACGGCACCGGCAAGCGCAACAAGGTAACCCCGCTGTCCCGCGCGGCGATCGCCGTAGGAGCCGACGGCCTCATCGTAGAAGTTCACCACGATCCTGATCGCGCCCTCTCCGATGGCATGCAGTCCCTGTTCCCGGATCAGTTCGATGTGCTCATGCAACAGGTCAGGCAGATTGCGGCGGTGTTGGGACGATCAATCCCTGCAGTCTCCGAGCCGGCCTCCTTAGCAGGGGCGTCCAGGCAAGCGAAGCCGTGATTTCTAGATAAGGAATGTCAGGAAGATGACAGCGCGCGAAGTATTTCCCCCGCTGGTTTTCAAACCCGTAGCCATTCAGATTAAGGTGGAAGTGGACTTCCACCTCTACTGATACTGAGTCGTCCAGTTCTGATAACCTTTTCCTTCACCCAGGCGCAGCCTTTTGCGAAAACTGCTCTTCATCGCCGTCCTTGTCCCGCTAGTTCTGGCCGCCGGCTGGTACTACTTTCACGAACGCTCTCTCCCCGCCTATGGCCCGCTCTATCGCGAGTACGCCTACATCACAAATGGAAAAAGCAACACGGTTACGGTCATCGACCTGCGCAGTTTTCGTCCGGTCAGGACATTGCAGGTTGGCGCGGAGCCGACCGGAGTCGCGGCCAATCCGAAGCGCAACGAAGTTTACGTGGTCAACACTGGCTCTTCGAACATCAGCGTGATCGACGCGGAGCAGAATAAAGTTGTCGCCACCATCGGCGTCTACGGCCGCCCTTACTTCATCGACGTGACTCCCGACGGCCATAGCGCTTACGTTGCGAATTCGGGTTCCGACAATGTTTCGGTCCTCGATCTCGACCGTCGCGCGGTAGCGGCCACCCTTCATGTTGGCGGAACTCCCGGTTTGGCCCGGGTTGCGCCCGATGGTTCGACGGTTGTGGTCACCAATCGCGCTGCCAACACGGTCTCCATCATTGACACGGCACGTTTGGCGGTGCGCTCGGCCATCGCAATCTGCATCCACCCGGAAGACATTGCCATCCTCCCGGATTCCAGTAAGGCGTTCATCTCCTGCTCGGGATCGGGCCAGGTCGCGAGCATCGATCTAAAGACCGACAAGTTGCTGGCGCTGCTCGATGTCGGAAAATCTCCAGTGAGCTTAGCTCTGAAACCCGACGGCGGAGAGCTGGCCGCTTTCAACTTCGAAGCTGGCAGCATTTCCATCATTGAAACCACGGGCAACGAAGTATCGGGTAGCTATCTCGTCGGCGACCAGCCTGCCCGCGGGGTAGTTTCGCTCGATAACTCCCGCTTATATGTCTCTAACTTCGGATCGAATAACATTGCGGTCTACGACATCGACTTAGGCAAGGTTATCGCCTATCTCCCGGTAGGAACCCATCCCGACGCCCTCGCCCTATCGCAGAACCAGAACTACCTTCTGGTGCTCGACACTGGTTCGGGAGACCTGGTGGTGATACAGAAACGCCAGCCCCGGAAGAAATTTGAGCCGTCGGAATATTCATTGCTGACCATCATCCCGGTCGGCATGCAACCGAATCAGATCGTGGTCAAGTCGTTCCTCGCTACGAAAAGTGGGGATGGCCGGTGATTTCTCGCGCACTGGAGACCCTATGGAGTCGCCGATTTCCCCCGTGTCCCTCCATCCCCCTCGTGGTAAAAGCCTTTGACTTCTCCCCTCTAACGCCCAAATTCATGCCGGATCGACGCCAAACATAACGGTCGCTATTTTCAACGCACTACACTAGCATCTCCGAATGCAAACCCGCTTGTTGATCCGCTTGTTCGTCCTCGTTTGCGCCGCTGGTCTGACTTGTTCCGGCCAAACTTCCGACTCCCGGAACCTGTTTCCCATGCAGGATGGTTTCGTGGACAGCCACGGCGCTCTGATCTATTACCAGTCGGTGGGCCGCGGGGCGCCGTTGATGATCGTCCACGGCGGGCCAGGAGCTTCGCACGATTACTTTCTGCCGTACCTGCTGCCCCTGATGCGCAGCAATCGACTGGTGTTCATTGACGAGCGCGGCTCGGGTAAGTCTTCGAAGCTCGAGGATGCCTCGCAATACACGGTCGCCAACATGGTGGAGGACATAGAGGCTGTCCGCCAGGCCCTTGGTCTGGGCAAAATCAGTCTTCTCGGACATTCCTTTGGCGGGGTGTTAGCGCAAGCATATGCGTTCAAATATCAGAAGAACCTCTCCCATGTGATTCTCGGCAGCACTTTCGCGAGCACTCGGGAACTCAACCAGGCCCTGGCAAGAATGAAAGCCGAGATGGATCCCAAAGAACGCGATCGGGTCAACGCTCTCGAAGCCGCCGGCTTGTACGGCAAGGGAGAGATCTGGGAGCGCGGCCGTTATCCCGAGGAATATGCCAAGCTGGCCTGGGGTAAAGGATATTTCCCGTATATCTACCAGAACCACCCCGATCCCAATTACGACCCTCTCAGTTCCAATACCGGCACTGCCTGGGATGTCTATCGCGAGATGTGGGGGTCGGATGGCGAGTTCATCATCGACGGCAATCTGAAGGAAGTCGAATACGTGAGCCGGCTTTCGGAGATCAAAGTTCCGACCCTGATCGTAGTAGGGGAGCACGACGAGAGCGATCCCAGAATGTCGAAGGAAATGCACGAGAAGATCGCCGGATCACAACTGGTCATCCTGCCAAACAGCGGCCACATGACGTTTGTCGATCAACCGGAGCAGTTCCTGAAAGTGGTCCGCGACTTTGTTGCGCACTAAACGCCCGAACCGCGGACTGAGAACCGGTGACTGATAGCTGACGGCTAAGAGCTAAGATCCGTCTTCCGGAAATGTTCCAGAATCGCCTCTGCCTGAGTTGTAGTCACGACCGCCGACAGGGCGGCGACATCCGCTTGTTTCACGGCTTGCAGGCTGCCGAAATGTTCCAGCAGACGGCGGGTTGTGGATGGTCCGACGCCGGGGATTTCCCGTAACTCGGTCGCTCGATCCCGNNGGAGAATGATGGTCGAGAACGACAGGGTCGTTTTCCTGTCCGTAGACATAAATGATCTCTTCACGCTTGGCGATGGCGGCCAGGGGCTGGTTGATGATTTCCAGGGCTTCGAGCGCCTGGGCGGCGGCGTGGAGTTGTCCGAGGCCGCCGTCGATCAGCACCAGGCTCGGCAGGGGCTTTTTTTCTTCCTGCAAGCGCTGGTAGCGGCGCGTGACCACTTCGCGCATGGAGGCGAAATCGTCNNTTGATGATGAACTTGCGGTAGTCGGATTTTTTCATCTGCCCGTCTTCCCACACCACCATCGATGCGACCGTCTCCGCTCCCTGAATATGGCTGATGTCGAAGCACTCGATGCGCCTGGGGAGTTCGGGGAGGCCGAGCGCGTCCTGCAAGGCTTCCTGAATGGCGCGGGCGTTGGGCTTGAGGATTCGGAAGCGCTGGTCGTAGGACTGCTTGGCGTTGGTGCCGGCCAGATCGATCAGCTCGCGTTTGTCTCCGCGCTGCGGCACGGTAATGTGGACTCGGGTGGCTCGTCCCCCTTCGCCGGCCAGTTGCTCGCTGAGGACTTCTTCGAGTTCGTCGCGGTCTTCGAACTCGACCGGGACGTAGATGTTGCGCGGCACATACGGCTGCGCCAGATACAGTTGCTTAACCAGCGCGGAAAAGAATTCGCCAGGATGAAATTCTGGTGTGGTGGCGGGGCGGAGCCTGTCCTGAACGGAGTCGAAGGACCCCGCCGGCTCAGAGGCCCGGGGCCCCACGAACTCGGGCAGGTCTTCCCAGAAAAATTCGCGGCGGTCCAGGACTTTTCCTCCGCGCATGTGGAACAGGTTCACCGCCAGCATCTGGTTCTCATAGTGGAAGCCGAAGACGTCGGCGTCGTCCCCCTCGGCCGCGGCGATCCGCTGCTTCTCTTGTAGTTGCTCGACCGTGGAGATGAGGTCGCGATACCGGGCGGCGCGCTCGAACTCCTGCGCCGCGGCAGTTTCGGACATGCGCTCGCGCAGTGACTTCACCAGGTCCGTCTGGCGGCCTTCGAGGAAGAGCTTCACATCGCGCACGGCTTCGGCGTAGATCTCCGGCGTAGTGAGTCCTTGCACGCACGGACCCAGGCAGCGCTTGATGTAAAACTGCAGGCAGGGGCGCGGATGGTTGCGGGTCAAATCCACTTTGCACGATGGCACCATGAAGTGGCGATGAATCAAATCGACGATGCGATAGGCGAGATTGGCAGGGAAGTACGGGCCGTAATAGGCGCTGCCGTCTTTGCGCAGGCGCCGGGTTACGTAGACACGCGGGAAACGCTCGCCGAGCGTCAGCTTTACGTAGGGGTAGGTCTTGTCGTCGCGCAGCAGGATGTTAAAGCGCGGCTTCTTTTGTTTGATCAGGTGATTTTCCAGGGCGAGCGCTTCTTTGTTATTGGCAACCACCAGGTAGTCGACGTCGACGGCCTCGCGCACCAGCGTGCCGGTTTTCGCGTCCTCCCAGCGGCCTTCGTGGAAGTAGGAGGAGACCCGCGAGCGCAGGTTCTTGGCCTTGCCTACGTAGATGACTTCGCCTTCGGCGTTTTTGTACAGGTAGACGCCGGGGGAAGCGGGCAGGGAGCGGATTTTCTCGGGGAGGTCCATTCGCGAAGCTTTACTTTAGTGTAATGTAAAACATACGAACAGAAATGTGTTACAATAATGCAATATGGGAGACACAATTACAATTCGTCTTACAGATGAACTGTCGGATTGGCTAAGGAGCACGGCACGGAAAACCGGAGTGCCGGTTGGCCGATTAGTTCGGGAGCAACTCGAACGCGCGAAGCGGGAAACCGGGACCAGGTCCTTCATGCGCTTTTCCGGGTCGATCGATGGTCCTCCCGATCTCTCCTCGCGCAAAGGATTCTCCAGAAAATGAAGGGCATTGCGGACACCGGTTTTGTAGTGGCATTTCTTAATTGCCACGACCGGCATCACGCGTGGGCTGACGAGATCGGGATGCAAATCTCGGACCCGTTGCTGACCTGTGAAGCGGTATTGGCGGAAACTGTGTTCCAGGTGGATTCGGTGGCCGAAGTTCTCGGACTGGTGCAGGAGGGATTTCTGCAAGTTGCTTTCGATCTTCGAGGAAACCTCGGTGAGGTTTTAGAACTCGCGGAGCGCTATCGAGATCGCACCCCGGATCTTGCTGACTTATGCCTGATCCGCATGAGCGAGCTTTATGACCGGCTGCCGGTGCTCACCGTGGATGAAGCCAATTTCCGGGTCTACCGGCGTAATAAGAGAGAAGTAATTCCCATCGTGTGTCCGCCGCGAGGTTGATTCAATTCTTAGACCGCGGGCCGGAAGGAGACGGCAAACCGCGTCTCTACGGTAGAGAACGCGTGCAATATGAGGTGCCCGCAATTGATTTCCAGCCTAGTGTCGCAGGTGGACAAGGTGGACATGTCGTTACCACTAGTTTTGCGCGCGCCTCTGCCAACAGGTTATAGACGTTCTGC
>PMBA01000343.1:0-19276 GCA_003152795.1 Acidobacteriaceae bacterium
ACGAACATTACGTTGGCGTGGCCGTGGTCGGTGCCGCGGTTTCCATTTTCTCGTGCTGTCCGGCCGAATTCGGACATGGTTACGACTACCGTGTCTTCTCCGAGGTCGCCCAGGTCGGTCCAGAAGGCGGCAATCGATTGTGAGAAATCTCCGAGCACGTTGGCGATCTGTCCCTGAGTGCTGCCTTCGTTGACGTGGTGGTCCCAGCCTCCGATGTCGGCGAAGGCGACCTGCACTCCAAGGTTCGCTTTGATCAGTTGCGCGAGTTGCTTCAGGCTGTCGCCAAAGCGTCCCTTGGGATAGTTCGCGTTGGCCGCCGGCGTGTAGTGTGCGGGATCGGCCGCCTTCAGCGTCTTGACCGCGTCAAAGGTTTCCTGGCCGGCGCCGTGCAGCACGGTGTCCACCGAGTGGTCGTACATGGCTTCAAAGGTGTTCGACATCGGCACAGCTTTGGGGTTTTTCCCGCCGACCGAAAAATCGTTCAGATTGTTGATCGCGATGGCCGGTTCTTTGCCGGAGAGAATACGCGGCAGCGATGGCCCGAGCGCAATAGCGCGGAAGGCCGGCTTGTCTTTCGCAGAGATTCCCGCAGAAACTCCCTCAGAAATTCCCGCGGACTTGCCGGCAGGAAGGTCGCGCAGCGCGCGGTTCAGCCAGCCGTCGTCAGTGACCTTGACGCCAGGCGTTCCGGATTCCATGAAGTCCTGCGCATCGAAGTGCGAGCGCGTCGGGTCGGGAGATCCGGCCGCGTGCACGATGGCGAGATGCTTCTGTCTCCAGAGCGGCTCAAACGACGCCATCGCCGGATGCAATCCGAAAAAGCCGTCGAGATCGAGCACGGATTTCTTTGGGATGTTGATGGTCGGCCGCATGGCATAGTAACTCGACTCGCCATGAGGCACGACGATGTTGAGACCGTCGGCCGCGCCGCGCTGGAAAATCACAACCAGACGCTTGGCACGAACGCCGGGGTCGGCCGCGCCAAAAGCGGCCCGCGTCAGAAAGCCAGGCAGCGCCGTCGTCCCAACTACTGCCAGGGCGCCGTTGCGAAGAAAAATGCGTCGAGTAATGGACATGTATAACCTCTGCTTCGAGCTACGTGCTACGGGCTGCCAGCGAACGGTTGCTCGAAGCTCGCGGCTCGTAGCTCGTAGCTAACGTCTCTGAAACTCCGGCGACCCCAGAATCAATCCCGTAATCGCCGCCGCATTTGGCGGACGCTTTGGATCATCCAATTTTCGCTGGCTGATCTTCGGGTCCTCCAGTTGCTTGCTGATGGTATCGTGCGTTTGTCTCGAAATGTCGCCCGAGAGCAACGAATTTTCCAGGGTTGCCAGCATCTGCTGCGCGTCGGTTGGTCCAACTGCGGCAGTTTCCGCCGCCAGGCTCGCCGCCTGGACTGTGACTCCCTTTATTTTTCCCGCTGCCAGCCCCAGCGCGAAATTCATACGTCCGAGGAGCGCCGAAGAGTTCACCCAAGCGTCGGCTTTCATCGAGTANNGTCCTCAACCTGGGCATCGGTCGCGCGGATGGCAGAGACCACGAACTCGAGCGGAGTTTTCACTTTCGCCCGATATGTGTCCGGCGACCAGAACTCCGGCGACTTGAACATGGTGCGCAGCACCTCGCGAATATCGCCGTCTTTTTTCAGAAAGGTTTGTGTCATGCGATCGACCAGGGCGGCCGGCGGATCGTCGCAGACAAACCGCATTGCCAGTTTTTGCGAGATGAAATGCGCTGTCTTCGGATTGCGCGCCAGCAGGCGCAGCACTTCCAGTCCTTCTTTTTCGCCGTTTTGCTTGATGCGATGTCCGAGAACGATTTTGTCGCCGGGCTCATGCATGCGCGGCTCGAAGCGAAAGTCACCGCCCTGCTTTGGCTGCTCCAGCGTCCATCCCGTGAACACCTTCGCAACCTCGGTAACATCTTTCTGCGAGTAGCCGCCGTTTACGCTGAGGGTGTGCAGCTCCATCAACTCGCGGCCGTAGTTCTCGTTCAGGCCGCTGGCCTGCTTGCCTTTGCCCCGGGGACGCTGCGCACCATGGTTCGGACCGCGGCCATAGCCGCGGCGAGTGGGACGATGCGGCGCGATCCCCAGCGCGATTTCCGAATCCGGTCCGACGCTCATCCAGTTGTCGAGATAGAACAGCATCGCCGGGCTTTTCGCGGTTGCCACCAGCAGGTCTTCGAATTTTCCCAGCACATGCGGGCGGATGGCATCGCGCTCGTAGCTGGTCAACAGGTAGCGATCGGCGCCCTTGTTGATGAACACGTTGAAGTGGTTGAACCAGAAGTCGGTCATCACTTCGTCGAGTTGCCGCTCGCTATCGATGCCGCGCAGCAGTTTGCCCTGCGTTAGTTCGCTGACCACCACCTGCTCGGGATTGTTGAGCGCCATCACCGCTTCTTTTTGTTGCGGGCTCATCCCGTCCGTCAGCGCGTCTGCCTTGGGACCTTTGGTTTCCATGGCCATGGCGCGCCGGTCTTCCGGTGACATTTTCAGAATTTCTTTCATGCGCTCGTCGGCGGGCAGGTCGAGAAGTTCCTGCGTCTTGAGATTGGCGAGGCGGCGTTCTTCGCGGCGCCTCATCTGGCCGGGATCGGCGGCCTCCCCGCTATCGGCGGAAACGGGACAAGCCGCATCCTTACAGGCCACGGCAGCGTCGTTGCTCCCGGATGCGCCACCGGTATTTTTTGCATCGCTTTTCGCCGCTTCTTCCTTGCGTTCCTGCTTGTCTTCGTAGCGCTGGAGCTGCGCTTCGTAAACCGCGCGCCGGACGGGATCGCGCGGCAGCGACGCTTTTCCGTCGGCGATCTGCTTGATCAGCTGTTCGGGCGGAAAATTCTCGACGATCTCTCTAGTCCCCATACCCAGCGTCCGCAGCGGCGCCAGGCGCGCGTCGAGCGCGGAATCGTCAATTTTATCGGGATGCAGTTGGAGTTCGATCCACTTGTCAACGCCCATCCCCCGGACGCGCTCCACGTCGCCGGGCCGCGGGCCGAAGGTCAGCCGGTTCAGGACATGGACCGCGCGTTTCCGCTCGTCCATCGCAGTTCCGGCGGCTTTGTCTTTTTTCCGGCCCAGGGCGAGTTGCGTGGAAAGCCCGGCCGCGCCAACCAAGGCAAGCACCACCAGCAACCGGCGTCCGCGCAAAGGCATTCCCATCCTGATTAGCCTCATCTGCTGTGAACCCGGACTGGCGGGAAAAGTTGCTGCAAGGTCGGTTTTACGAAAGGAGCGGCCTAGGTCTTCAATTGCGCCACGTAGGCGCTTCCGCTATGCGACTGGCGGGCGGTCTTCTCCACGAATTTAAGAAATTCGCGCAGATGTTGTTTTTCCGACAATTCCGCCTCTGAGAATTTCACCCGGACGCCGAACGACGGCGCGCTGCGGGTCGCGACTCCGCTGATGATCACGCCTTTCACCCATATCTTGCCGCTGGCCACCCATAAGCCGATCTCCAGCGCCTTGCCCGAAGGCACCGGGCCCGGAGTCTCAACCAGGCAGCCGCCGCGGCCCACATTGGCCAGATTGCCCCACACTGGCGCTTCGATTCCCTCGATGTGAATTTCCACTGCCACATAGCACTTGATCCGCTGAAAACGGCGGCGACCCGCTTCCAGTTGCGCTCGGTATAAATCCGGTTCGAACGGAGGCGTTCCATCCACCGGTTCGGGATGCTGAAGTTCGGCGGGTGGCGCGGGTGGCGCCGGCGCCGCCACGGGCACATTTTTATGTTCCACCATCTTCTGCGCTTCACGGTCTTTGACGGCGGCGTCTTTGATCTGCCGCATCGCGCGCAGCAGCGCCGCCTCACGTTGTTCCGGAGGCACGTCGCGGTAGGTCTCAAGCAGTTTTCCGAGGTGGCTGACCAGGTCCGGATCCGTGAGCAGTCGGGTCCAGTCCGATCCTTTGCGCGGCAGTTTCGTGTCTTCGCTCATAAGCAGGGCTTCCCTTGGGGACGTTGCCGTCGCCGGGAAGCAGCTTGGGCTCGTTTCATAGATTGAACTTCGGACCGGGGTTTCACAAGATGACCAAGGTCACCATTGCCGGTGCCCGCGCACCCGCAGAAACAGCCCACCTTCGAGACTCTATCGTGCGCCGGCTCAACAATTTGCGACGTATCTCCACCAAAACCAATCCAAAAGACTTATCATTTTGATTTCGTAAGGAGAGAGCCCACTTTCCATGGATTCCGCAGACTGTCCCATCCCCCAATCGCGGTGCGCTCGTAGATTCTTATTGCGGGCCGTTTTCCCCATGGTTTCAATTGTCATCCTCCCATCTGCGCTTTGCGCCCAAAGTTCGACTTCTGCCACGANNCCAGGTGTCCTGCCGCTGACCTTCAGCGACGCCATCGAGCGGGCATTGCGCCAGAACCTGGCTGGTCTTATGTCGGAGTACAACACCATCGAGGCCCGGGGAGAGAAATGGCAGCAACTCAGCGACCTGCTTCCGAACGTCAAGGCGGATGTGCAGGAGGCCAAGCAAAAAGTGAGCCTGGAAGCGGAAGGCCTTCGCAGCGGTGGGCCTCTGGGAAATCTCCCGCGGGTGATCGGGCCTTTCTCCTACTTTGACGCGCGCGCCTCGGCGACCCAGCGAGTCTTCGACTGGAAGGCAATCCAGAAGTATCGTTCATCAGTTGTCGGCGAAAGCGTAGCCCGGTTCAATCTGCAGGATGCGCGCGATCTGGTCGTGCTCGCGACCGGCAGCGCCTACCTCCAGGCCATAGCCGGAACAGCCCGCGTCGAAACCGCGCAAGCGCAAGTGGAAACGGCGCACGCCCTCTACCGGAAAGCGGTGGCGCAGCAGGAGGCCGGCGTTGCTCCGGCCATCGACACGCTCCGGGCGCAGGTCGAATACCAGACCCGCCAGCAGCAATTGATTGCGGCCTCCAATGACTTCGCCAAGCAGAAAATCTCGCTGGCGCGCGTGATTGGACTAGCGCCTGGACAGGAATTCGAACTGGCCGACAAAGCTCCTTACCAGGCTTTTCCTCTCCCCGATCTTGAGACCAGCTTGCAGCGCGCCTATTCGTTCCGTTCCGATTACAAAGCGGCCCGGGACCGCCTGGTCGCCGCTCAACTGCAGCGCAGCGCGGCCACTGCCGGATATTTTCCCACCCTCGATCTGGCCGCGAATTTCGGCGAAATCGGCAAGGTTCCGGGCGATGTGCTGCCGACCTACGCGGTCTTTGGCACGTTGAACATTCCCATTTTCCAGGGCGGCAAAGTCCACGGTGACGTTCTCAAGGCAGAAGCCAGCCTGCGACAGGCACAGGCGCAGATGGCGGACGTGCGCGGTCAGATCGATCAGGATATCCGCAACGCCCTGCTCGATCTAAAGTCGTCCGCCGATCAGGTCGAAGTCGCACAGAGTTCGGTGAATCTGGCCGAGCAGGCGATCACCCAGTCGCGGGATCGCTTTTCCGCCGGGGTCACCGACAACCTGGAAGTGATTCAGGCGCAGGAAGCGCTGGCATCCGCTCACGAAAGCTTGATTTCGAGCCTCTACCTTCACAATCTGGCGAAGGTTTCCTTTGCCCGCGCCCTGGGGCGCGCCGAAGAGGGCGTTCGCGAATACCTGAAAGGCAAGTAATTTATGGACCAACCGACCAGCAGCGTTGTCGCCGAGCCCAAACCGCAACCGGAGGCACGTGCGCCGCAACCCCCGCCCCATCCTGACAGCGAGGCCCGCTATCAGCGGCGCGCCGCGTTCTTCGGCAATCCCCGCACGAAGTGGGGACTGATTCTCGGCGGTCTCCTGATTCTGGTCGCCCTTTTCTTTTTGTGGCGCTACCTCGGCAGCTACGAAGCCACCGACGACGCGCAGATTGACGGACATGTCAACTCGGTAAGCGCGCGCGTCGGCGGCCACGTTCTCAAACTCAACGTGCAGGACAACCAGTACGTGGAGAAAGGAGCGGTGCTGGTGGAGATCGACCCTGCCGACTACGAAGTCGCAGTCGCCCAGGCGCGCGCCGAGTACGCCGACGCCCAGGCCCAGGCCGCAGCCGCCGGTATCAACGTCCCCATGATGAACGTCAGCACTTCGAGCCAGGTGAGCGGCGCGCAGGCCGGCGTCTCCAGCGCGCAGGCGGGAATCGCGGCTGCCCGCCAGCAGTTCGCCATGGCTAAGTCGCAGGTCGTGGAAGCGGAGGCCAACAATACCAAAGCGCAGAATGATCTTCTCCGCTACAAACAACTGATCGACAAGCAGGAGATTTCGCAGCAGCAGTACGATCAAGCCGTCGCCAGCTCCCAGGCCGCCGCCGCCACTCTGCAAGCCGCGCGCGCCAGCGCCGATGCTTTCGAGGAACAGATCAAACAGGCGCAGAGCAAATTGCAGCAGGCTGGCGCCGATCTTCGCACCGCCGACACCGCGCCCCAGATGATGCAAGCCACCCGCGCCCGCGCCCTTTCCGCCCAGGCCAACGCCGATCGCAAGAAAGCCCAACTGGATCAAGCCGAACTCAACCTCCAGTACACAAAAGTGATTGCCCCGGTCAGCGGCGCGGTCAGCAACCGCACTGTCGAGGTCGGCCAGAATGTGCAACCCGGCCAGGAACTGATGCTGGTGATCCCGCTCGGCGAGGCCGACCTCTGGGTTACGGCTGACTTCAAGGAGACCCAACTTAAGTACATCAAGCCGGGTCAGGCGGCCGAGATCGCCGTGGATGCGACCGGGAAGACCTACAAGGGGCACGTCGATTCCATCGCTGGCGCAAGCGGTTCGCGCTTCAGCCTGCTGCCCCCGGAAAACGCTACCGGCAATTACGTCAAAGTAGTCCAGCGCATTCCGGTCAAGATCGTGTTCGACAAGGGCGAGACCAGGGGACATGAACTCAGCCCGGGAATGTCGGTTGTGCCGAAGGTCTGGATTAAGTAGCTTCGAGCCGGAGCTTCGAGCAACCCCATTCGTGTTCGCTCGCAGCTCATAGCCCGCAGCTCGAAGCTCGTAGCTCGAAGCAGGGGTTGAAATAACAATGGGCACTGCCGCAATCACCATGAATGACGCCGCCGAATGGCGGTCGCCGGTCAATCCGTGGATCATCGCTCTCACGGTGACGCTGGCCACGTTCATGGAGGTCCTCGACACCAGCATCGCCAACGTGGCCCTGCCGCACATCGCCGGCAGTCTTTCCGCGGGCCAGGACGAAAGCACGTGGGTGCTGACTTCCTATCTCGTCTCCAACGCCATCGTGCTGCCGCTCAGCGGCTGGCTCTCTTCGATCATGGGCCGCAAGCGTTTCTACATGAGTTGCGTCGCGCTCTTCACGATCAGTTCGTTTTTGTGCGGCTTCGCNNTGCAGCCGAGCGAGCAGGCCATCCTCGCCGATACCTTTGCCCCCGCCAAGCGCGGCATGGCCTTTGCCGTCTATGGCATCGCCGTCGTCATGGCTCCCGCCATCGGTCCCACGCTCGGAGGCTGGATCACCGATAACTTCACCTGGCGCTGGATTTTCTTCATCAATATCCCGGTCGGCATTATTTCGCTGCTATTGACCTCACGCCTCATCCAGGATCCTCCCTATCTCAAGCGCCGCAAGCTGAGTGAAACCCGCATTGACTACATCGGACTCGGCCTGGTCGCGCTCGGCCTCGGCACGCTCCAGGTGATCCTCGACAAAGGACAGCGCGAAGACTGGTTCGAGTCGCACTTCATCGTGTGGCTGAGCGTGGTCTCGGCCGCATCGCTGATCTTCGTCGTCTTCTGGGAGTGGTACCAGAAAGACCCCATCATCGATCTGCATTTATTCCGCACCCGCACCTTCGCGGCGGCCAACTTCCTCATGTTCATGCTCGGATTCGCGCTGCTCGGCAGCACGCTGTTGTTGCCGCTGTTCATGCAGACAATGCTGGGTTACACTGCCGAACGGTCCGGGATGGCGCTCATGCCGGGCGGTTTCACGATCATGCTGGCCATGCCGGTCGTCGGGTTTCTGCTTTCGCGTTACAACCCGCGCTGGCTCATGCTGTTTGGTTTGTCGATGCTCTCGTTTTCGCTGTTCCATATGACCACGTTCGACTTGGGAGTCGATTTTCGGACCGTGATGCTGGCCCGCGTCCTGCAGTCGCTCGGGCTCGCTTTCCTGTTTGTGCCCATCAATACCGCCGCCTACTCCTCCCTGCCCCGGGACAAAAACAATGCCGCATCCGGCTTGATGAACCTCGCCAGAAATATTGGCGGCAGCGTCGGAATTTCTTTTGTCACCACCGGCCTCGCTCGCCGCGCCCAGGTTCACCAGGTACAACTGGTGGAGAAGCTCAACGCCGCGAATCCGCAGTTTCAGTCAAGGTTGCACGGAATGATCGGCGTCTTTTCCGGTGGGGGCGCGGGGCCGGGCACCGGAGGCGGTTCCGCCCAGCAGCATGCGTATGCGATGCTGCAGGCGAATGTGATCCGGCAATCCACCATGCTGGCCTACATTGATAATTTCTGGGTGCTTGGGGTCGCGATCTTTTGCCTGATTCCCTTTGTGTTCCTGATCAAGAAATCGAAGCCGGCAGGCGGGATCGTCGCGCACTAAATCGGGTGGAGCGCAGGTCGTCTTTCAGTGAAGGGCTTAAGGAGGTTCGCAATGTTTCGCATCGTCACCATCGAACGCGAATTCGGCAGCGGCGCCGGAGCCATTGCCGCCGAACTGGCCCGCCGTCTCGGCTGGAAGCTCTGGGACCAGCAGCTCACCTGCGAGATTGCCCAGCGCGCGCAGGTCGAGGAATCGACGGTCGCTCTCTGCGATGAGCGCGTCGACAGCCGCCTCTACCGTTTCGCGAAAGCCTTCTGGCGCGGCAGCTATGAGCGCGGAATTCATCTCGACGACTCTCACGCCTTTGATACCGATCGCATGATGGCCCTGGTCGGAGAAATCATGCGCACCATCGCGGCCGAAGGCAATGCCGTGATTGTCGGCCGCGGCGCTCCCTTTTTCCTGCGCGAACGCGAGGACACTTTCCGCGTCTTCACCTACGCTCCCCACGATGAAAAAATCCGCCGCCTGCTAGCCATGGGCAAGACCCCGGAAGACGCCGAAGACCTGGTGGAAAACGTCGACAAAGAACGGAGCGCCTTCATCAAACACTACTTCAATGCCGAATGGCCCCGGCGCTGTCTCTATCACCTGATGATCAACACCGTGGTTGGGGACGAGAACGTCATCGCCACCATTCTGAACGGTATGCGGATGCTCGAGGCTCTTCCCGCCGAAACCGCTCTCCGCGGCGTTCGCTGAACCGTTTTCCAGAACCGGCCTGATGAAGCCGGCGTGGCCAAATGTCTGCTCCGCTGTGTCCTGAATCCTGTTTTTCGATTGATCTGGCGGCCATCCTCGTCCTCTCCCTTGCCCCTCTCCCCTGACTGACCGGTTGGTGTACTTCCGAGTGCACTTGCGAGACTTTCCGGAAATTCCCGTTCTGGTTATGCTGCCCCAACTCCGGTCACGAATTTGTGAACCGTTTGGGGTGGCAGATGATTCGCTCTCTCGTGCAACCGCGCCCTTCGTCTCTGGCTGTTCTCGCACTCTGTCTCGGCACCCTCGGGATGGCTGGATGCGGCGTGCTTCAGGCGGGTCAACCCAGCCCGGCAGTCGTCGTCACTCCCGCCCTGGCGCAGGTTCGCGCGGGCGATACAACCCAATTCACGGCGCAGGTTTCAGGCGCGGCGCAAACCGGCCACATCCCCGCTCCGCCACCAGGGCAGCCCCCCCGCAGAATCGAAGGCGAGAACTCGCCGGCGCTGGGTATGGAACCGAACTACACCGCCGGCAACAGCAATCAAGTCACTTGGTCGGTGAATGGTGTGGCGGGCGGCAATGCCACGGTTGGGACCATCAACCCCAAGGGTCTATACACTGCGCCAGCAACTGTTCCGACCGCCGCGTCCATCACGGTAACGGCAACCAGTGTTGCCAACAGCGCTCTTTCCGGCGAAGCGGCGGTGACACTCGAAAACCCGGTCCCAGTCATCCAGAGCGCGCAACCAAATCCATTGACCGTGGGTAACTTCACGCTGACCGTGGCAGGTTCGAAGTTTGCCAAGGGCGCGCAGATTCTTCTGAACGGCGCCGCTTTGCCGACCGCATTCGTCTCCGCCACCCAACTGACCGCGACCGGAACCGCCACCCAGTCGGAAGTCGGGAAAGCAACGATTACGGTGAAGAATCCCGATCCGGGCTCGGTCGTGTCCTCAACCTCCTTCTCGCTGACCATCGACCCGCCGCTGGCCGTGGCTGTAAAAGTCTCGCCGGCCACGGCGCAGGTTCGCGACGGTGGATCGCAGCAGTTTTCGGCGACGGTCACTGGTTCCAACAACACGGCTGTCACCTGGGCGGTCAACGGCGCCGTCGGCGGAAATAGTGCCTCTGGGACCGTTGATGCCAACGGCCTTTACAAAGCTCCCGCAAGTCTGCCGAATCCGAACGCGGTAAAAGTAACCGCGACCAGTGTGGCCGACACGCGCGCCTCCGACTCGGCCACCGCGACTCTCGAGAATCCGCTTCCGACCCTGCTTTCGCTGTCGCCCCCTTCCGTCAACGTGGGTAACTTCACCCTCACGGTAACCGGCACGAATTTTGTCAACGGCGCAGCCGTGGTATTTGGCGGCCAACTCCTCACCACCAATTTCGTCAACGCCACCCAACTTTCGGCGACTGGCACTGCCACCAGCCCCCAGGTTGGACAGGTGCAGGTCGAGGTGCAGAATCCCGATCCCGGGTCGGCGGATTCGAACGCGCTGGCCGAGCAGGTCTCATCGGGACAGCAACTGGTTACCGCCGCCGTCGCCTCCCGATTCCTCGAGCAGGCGAGTTGGGGCCCGACGCCCGCCAGCATTGCGCAAGTGCAACAGTCTGGCCTCCAGGGATATCTCACCCAACAATTCAGCGCGCCCGTCTCCTCCTACCAGACGCCCGGTCCAAAGGACGACTTGACCTTCGTGCAGAAGCAGTTCTTCGTCAGCGCAACTGGGGGACAGGATCAACTCCGGCAACGCGTTTCGTTTGCCCTGTCGCAGATCATGGTGATCTCAGCGTTCAAGATCGGCGACCCAACCGCGTTTTCGCTGTGGATGAACATGATGCAGAACGACTCCTTCGGAAATTTCTCAACCCTCTTGAAGGACGTCACCTTGAGCCCCAGCATGGGCTACTACCTCGACATGGGAAACAACGATGGCTGCAATGGTTGCTCCCCGAATGAAAACTACGCGCGCGAGGTCTTGCAGCTTTTCACGATTGGACTGGCGCAGTTGAATCCCGATGGCACGCCTCAACTCGATGGCTCTGGCAACCCCATCCCAACCTACACCCAGGACACCGTGGAAGGGTTCGCTCACACCTTCACCGGCTGGTCGTACCCGCCCGCGCCCGGACAGAAAACTCAGTTCTATGCCAGCCCGTACTACAGCGGGCCCATGCTCCCCTACGACTCGCATCACGACAAGGGATCGAAATTTCTCCTCAATGGAGTCACGGTGCCGGCCGGCGGCACGATCCAGGCGGACCTGGACAGCGCCCTGCAGAATATCTTCAACCACCCGAACGTTGGGCCCTTCATCTCCAAGCAGCTGATCCAGAAGCTCGTCACCAGCAATCCAAGCCCCGACTATGTCAGCCGCATTACGCAGGTTTTCAACGATAACGGCAGCGGCGTGCGCGGCGANNCACCTGCGCGAACCGCTCCTCCACATGATGGCCGTGATGCGCGCCCTCAACACCACCACCGACGGCGCCAACCTCATGTACTACGCCAGCGATATGCGGCAGCAGCCGTTCGTTCCCACCACCGTGTTCAACTTCTATCCTCCGAATTACCAGATTCAGGGCACCCAACTGCTCGGTCCGGAATTCAAAATTCTGAACTCGAGTACGGCCATTTCACGCATCAACTTCGTGAACGATCTGGTATATGGCAGCCTCGGCAGTAACACAAAAACAGATATCTCCGCCTATATCGGAGCCGCTGGCGACGTGAACAAACTGCTCGACATGGTGTCGCTGAACATGTTGCACGGTCAGATGTCCGACAGTATGCGCAGCACCTTGTCCAGCACGCTTTCTGCCATGACCGACAATAAACACCGCGCCCGGGCGGCGCTGTACCTGGCCGGAAGCTCGTCCCAGTTTCAAGTTGAGCACTGATCGGATCTTGATCGCCTTTTTGATCGCATTTTGATAACTCGGCCACCCGGAGAACTTATGCCTCGAATGTCACGACGCGGTTTCTTGAAAACAACTTGCTGCACGGCAGCTGCGGGAGTGGCCGCGGCCAGCTTCGGCCGCCTCGGTCTGGTCAATGCGCTGGCGCAAACCTCGCAGGACTACAAGGCGCTGGTCTGCATCTTCCTCTTCGGCGGCAACGATGCCAACAACCTGATCGTGCCGCTCGGCAGCAGTGACTATGCCAACTACGCCAAGATTCGCGCCGGCCTCGCGCTCCCCCAGAGCCAGTTGCTGCCAGTTTCGCCGAAAAGTCTCAGCGAGCCCTACGGTTTCCATCCCAAGCTCGCCGAAGTCCAGGCGATGTTCAACCAGGGCCAGTTGTCGCTCCTGGCCAACGCCGGCACGCTGGTGCAGCCGACCACCCGCGATCAGTATCAGCAGGGGCAGATCGCGGTCCCGCAGAATCTCTATTCGCACGCCGATCAGCAACAGCAGATGCAGACCGCGACCCTCAACGCGTTTGCTGAAGTTGGCTGGGGTGGCAAGCTGGCCGACAAGATTCAGTCCATCTATGGCGGAAACTTTCCCGTCCTGATTTCACTCGCGGGCAGCAATGTGTTCGCCGAGGGGCTGGTGGTGCGGCCGATCGAATCCAGCGGCGATCCCACCAAGCCGCTCTCCGGCTTCTACGGCTCCGATGAGGACAACGCCCGGCTCGCCGCCCTGCAGAGTCTGCTCACCTTCGACACCGGACTGTCCCTAATTCAGGCCGCCAGTACAACCACTTCCAACGCCATCCAGGACGGCAAAACTCTGGCCGCAGCCATCGCCCAGGGCACCCCGTTGAAGACGCCGTTTCCGCAGTCCTACCTGGGCGGCCAGTTGCAGCAAGTGGCGGAGATCATCCAGGTGCGGGCCGCGCTCGGTTTGCCCCGCCAGATTTTCTTCGTGTCGTCCAACGGATTCGATACTCACAGCGATCAACTGAACCAGCAGAACAGCCTCTACCAGGATTTGAGTCAGTCCATGAACGCCTTCTACCAGGCCACGGTGGAAATCGGAGTCGCGCCCCAGGTCACCACCTTTACCCTCTCTGATTTCGGACGCACATTCCTGCCCGACAGCACCGCTGGCACCGATCACGCCTGGGGCAGCCATCACTTAATCATGGGAGGCGCCATCGCCGGCGGCGATTTCTACGGAACCTTCCCCACCCAGGTGCTGAGCGGGCCCGACGATGCGACCGACGAGGGACGCTGGATTCCAACCACTTCACTCGATCAATACGGCGCCACCCTGGCGCAGTGGTTCGGCGTGCAGCCGGCCGATCTGCCCTCAATCTTCCCCAACCTGCCAAACTTCCAGAATCCCACCCTCAACTTCATGGCCGCTGCCCAGATGGCCAAGCGCATGCACGGCTAGGGGGACAAACAAACAATGGAGCGACGGGCTCCCCCGCCCGTCCCCCGTAGGGTCCCGAAGGGACCGCCGATAATTGCCCGGCGCTTCAACGTCGGGGAAGCCGGGATGGGGAGTCCGCGGCGATATCGGTCAGTTTGATCCTTACGGTTTCTTCTTCCCCAGAAGGCCGCCCAGGCCCCCCAGACTCTTGCCTCCATTTACCAGGCCTTTGACTTTGTCGCCCACCAGCCCCTTCATATCGGGCGCGAAAGTTGGATTCGCGGTTGTGCCCCCAATTTTTATGGGGATGCCGCCCGATCCCGCGCCCGCAATCTTCGTAAGTCCAGCCCCGGCTCCGGCCAGGTTCGCCACCAGCTTGAAGTCGAGTTCATTGCTCGAACTGATCGTGCCGGCGCCCGTGACCGTCCCCAGCGACGGGATCAGCAGGTTGATTTTGTCGAGGCGCGTGCCTTCCGGCGCGTACCGCACATCGGAACTCAGGTTCTCAAGGGTGGTGTCATTGCCCGTCTGCTTGCCGGTGAGGGCGGAGATTGCCGATAGCTTGGATCCAAGGTTGAAACCGGCGAGCGCGGTGTTGTTCATCCTGACCCATCCGGTCGATACCGTCTTGTCCAGTGGCCCAGTCGATTCGAGCTCAATGGCAATCGTTCCCCCTTTGAGCCGCGAACCCGTGGGCAGCACGACGCCGAGCGCTGGAAGCACGGCTTCGAGGTCGTCGACCGCCATGGCCTGTCCGTTCAGCCTGGTGTGGATGGAAGTGGTTTCACCGTGCATGTCATAAGTGCCCGTGATTTTTGCCAGCGCCTTGCCAATCGCAACATCCCCCTGTAGCACCTTCCCGGCCTCGGTCTGCAGATTGTGATCGACCGCGAAAACAAACTGCACCGGTACTCCGGCGGGTGAGCCCTTGGGAACCAGCTTTAACGACGTCGCTCTTAAGGTTCCCGCGGCTTTGGCGACGCGGCCGTCGGAAGTGAGAGTGCCGTCGAAATCAGCCGAGCCGGCGATGCCCAGTTCCGGATCGACCAGCGCCGATTGCGAGAGATCGAGCTTCTTGAGGGTCACCTTTGCCCGCACCGGCGTCAGCGATGCATCGCCGGAATCGATCGGGCCCGCGGTGCCGTCTATTTTCAAGCTGCCACCCCCCGGGAGCCCGGCGGAAACGATCACGGGAAACGCGTGGGTGAAGGAGAAATTGCGGACCGCAACCTTGAGCTTGTCGTACACGATGGGCTTGCGTTTGCCGGTGGTCGATCCCAGCGTGATGCTGCCGTCAGTCAAGTCGAGCTTGGCCACGGTCACGTTTGCCGGTGCGCTGGATGTCTTTTCCGCCGCTTTGGCCGCTTGCCCCTGCTGATTCCCGAGCGACGAAAAATTCCAGACTCCATCCCGGTTGCGCAGCAAATTGATTTCCGGACGATCGATCAGCAGGTCGGTAACGTTGAGTTTCTTGCTGAAAATCAGCGGCAACAGTTCAACCCCCACTTGCAGCGACTTCGCCTGGATAAACGGCGCGCTGCTGAACTTGGGATCGTCCGCGATCGAGAGCTGGTCGGCTTTCACGCTGCCCGAAAAAATGCTGAGACTCAAATTGCCGACGCTCACCGGCCGCCCCAGAGCCGAGCTCAGGTTCGACTCAATCTGCCCTCTGAAATTGTTGACGTTGACCATGAAGGGAACGGCAATGGCGACGACAACCAACAATGCGACGACGATGCCGACAACTTTGAGCCCGGGTTTCACCGCAATTCCTCCTGTAACGGTTGCTAAGCATGTGGAAGGGGACTCGACAGTCTATCAAAACCAGCGGCAAATGGTCCGCCCAGCGCGCCGTGGACTCGCCGGCCGCCGCCGCCGTTATAAGATAAGCGCTGACCATGGAGATCATTCCGCCAGTGGCCGCTTCTGATTTGTACCCTCCGGTGCAGGAGGATGTGGCGCGCCTCGCCGGCTCGCCCGAAGTCCGCGCTGCATTTGAACGCTTCCGTTCCCAGGAATCGCAGTTTGCCCTCTGGCAAATGGAGGCGACAAGGGTCGCCGCCCCTCCCTTCGGAGAGTCGGCGCGCAGCGCATGGCTGGCCGACCGTTTTCACGAACTTGGCCTCCTCGACGTGCACGTGGATGAGGTGGGCAACGTATTCGGAGTACGTCCCGGCTACGGCAGCCGCTTCGTCGCGCTCAGCGCGCATATTGATACCGTGTTCCCCGCCGCCACGCCGCTGAACATCCGCCAGCAGGGCAGCCGCTTGTATGGCCCCGGAGTCGCCGATAACGGCGCCGGCATTGCCGCCATGCTCGCCGTGGCCAGTGTCCTCGGCAGCACTCGAATTTCGCATGGCCTGCCGTTCTTGTTTATTGGGAATGTCGGGGAGGAAGGCGAAGGCGATCTGCGCGGCATGAGACACGTTTTCGCGACTCCCCGTTGGCGCGACGCGATTGCCTACAGCGTGATTGTCGATGGCGCCGGAACCGACACCGTCGTGGCCGAGGCCCTCGGCAGCCGCCGCTTCGAAGTCATCGTGCGCGGCCCGGGCGGCCACTCCTGGAGTGACTTCGGCACGCCCAATCCGATTATTGCGCTCTCCCGTGCGATCGATCTTTTCAGCCAGACGCCGCTGCCAGCCTCGCCAAAAACAACGTTCAATATCGGCGTGATTCGAGGCGGGACCTCCGTGAATTCCATTCCCGAATCCGCCAGCATGAGAGTCGATCTGCGCTCCGCCTCGATGGCCGAAATCGACCGTCTGGAGCGCTCTCTCCGCATCGCTCTGGACCAGGCCCTCGCATCGGAGAACCGCGCCGCCGCTCCGCCCGCTACCCGGAAGCCGCAGCTGGCCCACAGCGAAGTGGTCGAGATCGGAAATCGTCCGGCAGGCGAACTCGCGCCGGATGCCCGCCTGCTCAAGGTGATTCGCGCCGTCGATGCCCACCTGGGCAATTCCGCCCAGGTGCAGCGCGCCTCCACCGACGCCAACGTTCCTCTTTCCATGGGCCGCGAGGCCATCGCCATCGGTGCCGGCGGCTCCGGCGGCGGCGCGCACACGTTGCAAGAATGGTTCGACTGCAACGGAAGGGACCTCGGACTCAGGCGCATTCTGCTTACAATGCTCACACTGTCTGGAGTAGGAGAGTAATGAATCGAATCGCCCTCATTTCTTCGCTAGCCATGTTCTTGCTCTCTGCCACCTCCGCCGCCTTTGCGCAGAGCGGTGGATCGGCGCCTGGAACTTCAATGCCGAAAGCCGACCTGATCTTTACTCGCGGCAACATCTATACCGGAGTGTTCGAACCGGCGCCTTCGCTCATCGCAGGCAGGCGCGCCGAGGCCCTGGCTGTCCGCGGCGACCGCATCCTCGCCGTGGGAAAGCGCGACGAGGTCATGAAGTTGAAAGGGCCGGAAACAAAGATCGTGGATCTCGATGGCCGCTTCGTCATGCCCGGATTCAACGACGCCCATATGCACCTGGCCAGCGCCGGCCTGGAGAAGATGAACGTGAACCTCGTCGGCGCCAGAACCCTGGACGAATTACGCGAGCGCTTGCGCGCCAGGTGCGAAGCTGCCGGACCTGGAGAATGGGTGGTCGGTGAAGGCTGGGACGAAACTCTGTGGCCCGTCAAAGTTCTGCCCACACGCTGGGATCTGGACGAAGCAAGCGGCCAGCATCCCGTTTATCTCGCGCGTGTCGACGGACACATCGGCGTGGCCAACACGCGCGCTTTGCAGCTGGCCAGCATCACCGTCGCCACCAAGGATCCCGCTGGCGGAAAGATCGATCGGGATGACGCCGGCATACCCAACGGAATTCTGCGCGAGAAGGCGCAGGAGGCGGTGTCAGCCGTGATTCCCAAGCCGACGCGCGATAACCGCCGCCAGGCCATCGAACTCGCCCTCGCCGATCTCGCCAGTCACGGCATCACTTCCGCCCAGGATTACTCGCAGTGGGAGGACTTTCAGGTTTACGAGCAACTCGAGCGCGACGGCAAACTGACGGCGCGAATTTCAGAGTGGCTCAATTTCGACGACTCCCTCGAAGACCTGAATCGCAAGCGCGCCTCCCATCCCGCGTCCGACAACATGCTTCACACCGGAATGCTCAAGGGCTTCATGGATGGTTCGCTCGGCTCGAAAACCGCCGCCTTGCTTGAACCCTACGCCGACGATCCCAGGAACACCGGCCTGCCGCAATACGACGCCGCCAAGCTGAATGCGATGACCAGGGAACGGGTCCTGGCGGGATTTCAGGTCGGCTTCCATGCCATCGGAGACAGAGGAGTCAAGTTGGCGCTCGACGCGTTCGAAGAAGCGGAGAAGGCGGCAAAAGAAGCCCAGGCGAAAGCCGCCGGCGGCGGTACCGATTTCCGGCTTCGCGTCGAGCACGCGCAGGTCACCACGCCGCTGCAGGTCTCCCGTTTCAAGGAGCTCAAGGTAATCGCGTCCGTGCAGCCCAACCATCTGCTGACGGATATGAACTGGGCCGAGTCGCGCCTGGGCGCAAGACGCGCCGAACATTCCTACCTGTGGTCCGAGTTCCTTCGCCGCGGGGTAGTTGTCGCCTTCGGTACGGATTATCCCGTGGAACCGGTCACTCCGTTTCGTGGACTCTACGCCGCCGTTACCCGCCAGAGCGAAGACGGAAAGAAAACTTATTATCCCGCCCAGAGACTGACCATCGAGCAGGCCATCACCGCCTACACCGCGGGCGCCGCTTTTGCCGAATTCGCCGAAACCCAAAAAGGCAAGCTCGAACCCGGTATGCTCGCCGACTTTGTAGTTCTCGATCGTGACATTACAGCGGCCCCGCCAGCGAAAATCCTGGAGACGAAAGTCCTGCGCACAGTGGTGGGCGGCAAGACCGTGTATGACATTGAATCATTGAGACATTGAATCAAAATGCTTCAAGGGCCAAATGCCTCAATGTTTCAATGACAAAATGACTCAATGATTCAATGTTTCAATGACTCAATCTAAGGAGCGGGAACGCGCATTCCTGATCGCCGCCCCACTGGCGATTGTCCCGGCTTTGGTTTTTCTTCCTGCCGTGACGTTCCTGATCGTCTTTCCGCAAGTTGCGCACGGGCGGGCGATTGGCTTGTTCGTGCTGCCCGTCTGTGCGCTGGCCGGCAGTCTCGGACTATGGAAACTGGCCACCGGCGCGGTCCAGAAGCCGTGGGGAATTTTCAACGTCCTGAATTTTGGAGCAATCATGGTTTTGCTGGTCATCGCCGGCTATACCGGATTATTCCTGGCGCTGATGACCCTGAAACTCTAGCGCGGTTGCGTTGGTGAAAGTTGTGTTGCCCCGCCCCCACAACATTCTCGCCCACCCGTGAACGCCAACCCCGTTTTCTGCGTCTAATTGATTTTGCGCCCTTCAATCCGACCCCTGTCTGGGGCGAAGGTATAATAAGAAATTAGGCACTTTCAGGAGGAACGAAATGGATTCGCGCGAAAGCGCTTTTTGGGCTCGTCTCAAAGCCAACCGCTGGACATACACTTTTACGATTCTGGCGACACTTACCGTTGGAATTCTGATTGGNNTGACCATTCCCGCTCCCCAGCAGCTCTCCAACGCCTTCTCCCAGATTTCCAAGCAACTTGAGCCGAGCGTGGTCAACATCAATACCGAATCGACCATTAAGAACCCCCACCGCCGGCAACGCTCCGTGCGTCCCGATCCCGACCAGGAGCAGGGCAA
>PMBA01000343.1:19308-19589 GCA_003152795.1 Acidobacteriaceae bacterium
GTCGAAAAGGCCGATCGCATTCGCGTGAAGTTGCAGGATGAAAACCCCGCTTCTCCCGGCCATGATGCCAAACTGATCGGCATGGACCAGGAAACCGACCTGGCCGTCATCAAGATTGACATGGATCGTCCCCTGCCCGCCGCGAAGCTGGGCAATTCCGATGGCATGGAAGTTGGCGATTGGGTTCTCGCCATCGGCAGTCCCTTCGGACTCCAGGAAACCGTCACTGCGGGCATCGTGTCCGCCAAGGGACGCAACATCGTCCCCAACCGTCAGTTCCA
>PMBA01000313.1 GCA_003152795.1 Acidobacteriaceae bacterium
TGGGCATTCATCTGGCAGCCAAAGGTCTCCAGGTAAAACGTCTTGGAGGTGGGGTCCGACATGGGTTCAGTATAAACCAGCATCCCACGGCGGTAACCAGGTCGTCCGCCACGCCCCGCCAGTGCCATCGTTCGTTGACGGCCCGTCGCCGCATCCGTAAGATGAAGCGACCCTGAGGCCGGGCCTGAGGGGCCAGAGGAATGATCAACCAGACAATCTCGCATTACCGCATCATCGAGAAACTTGGTGGCGGCGGCATGGGTGTGGTGTATAAGGCCGAAGACACGCGGCTGCATCGCTTCGTCGCCCTCAAGTTTCTTCCCGACGATGTTGCGCCGCAGCCGCGAGCTATTCCTGCAGGCCGAAGCCTCGGCGCAACGCCTCGAACTCAAGGAGAGCGTCGTCAACTCGATGACGTATGAAGCTCTGCTGGAAGCGATGGCGCAGAATCGAACGGAAGCGATCAAAGGAGCGGACGCGGCACTGAAAGAATCGCAAACGCCCAGTGTCATCCTCTCAGTCGCCGATGTCTATGCGCGCGCCGGCGAAGAGGTCAAGGCCCGGCAATTGGTGGAGCAGGCCGCGAAGCAACGTCCGGACGATTTGTTCATGCAGTCCGTGAATGCGCCAATGGTTCGGGCGGTGCTCGAATTGAATCATCACGCGCCGGACAGAGCATTAGAGCTCATGAAGGCGGCTCAGGCCCTCGATCGTGCCAACACGGAATCCATGTACACCCGGGCGAGTGCGCTATTGATGGCCGGCCGCGGCCCTGATTCGGCAAAGGAATTTCAAAGCATCCTCAATTTGAAGAATGGCTCTCCGGCGGACCCCACCATGTCATTCGCACAGTTGGGGCTGGCGCGTGCCTATGCGCTCTCCGGCGACCACGGAAAGAGCCGCACCGCCTACCAGGATTTCCTGGCCCTGTGGAAAGACGCCGACTCCGACATCCCGCTCTTGAAAGAAGCCAAGACAGAGTACGCGAAGTTGCAGTAATGGCGGTTCCGCCTCCCTTGTGGATCTCATGCTTGCCCCGGTTTGCTGGACACGGGATGTCCAGCGGGGAGAGAATGCGACCGTGATGAAAGATCTGCCGCTGTCGAAGGTCTACCAGTTGCTCGAACCCGGTCCGGTCGTCCTGCTGACGACCGCCCGCAAGGGCCGCATTAACGTCATGACGATGTCATGGCAAGCGATGGTCGAGTTTGAACCACCTCTGGTTGCCTGCGTCGTCAGCAATGCCAATTACAGCTTTGCCGCGTTGCGGGCGACGAAAGAGTGCGTGATTGCCCTTCCCGCCGTGGCACTGGCGCGGAAAATTGTGGGAGTCGGCAACTGCTCGGGCCGCAATACGGACAAGTTCAAGAGATTCGGTCTGACCCCGGCGCCCGCCTGGCGCGTGGCCCCGCCTCTGATCGTTGAGTGCTTCGCTAACCTCGAATGCCGGGTGGCCGATACCCATCTCGTCAACAAGTACAATCTCTTCGTCCTTGAAGTGCTCAAGGCCTGGATCGATCCGTCGCAAAGGAATCCGAAGACCATCCACCACCGGGGATACGGCAGCTTCGCTGTGGATGGAGAGATCATCAAGCTAAAGTCGAGAATGCGATAATCGGCAGGCCCNNCGCGCGGCGCTGGCGCAATCGCGGGACGCGTTTCCGCCGTCTCGCCTTTTTCGACAAACGCCCGCATCCATTCGATGACTCGCTGCCAGCCTTGATAGTGACCCTGCGCGGCCTGCGCGGGAGCGCCGGCAAATCCACTATGCTGCAGGCGGACCCGCGTTCCCCCGGAAGCGGCTTCCAGGTCCCAGCGGACCAGAGTTTTCAGCATGCCCGAAAAGCTCGCAATCCAGGTGTAAGAGACCAGGCGCGGCGGGTCGACCTCCACATACTCGCCGCTGACATGATAGGGCGAGCCATCGGCGTCGCTCGCTCCGTCGCATCGCCACTGCCCGCCGGGACGCACGTCGGCCGTCCAGCTGGTGCTGTGATACATCCCTTTCTGGCCCCACCACTGCAATAATTGCCGGGGATCGGTGAGCGCCTGGAACACCCGCTCCGGTGGCGCGGCAATGTGAACCTCGGCTTGAATCGCATCCTGATTGGGAGAGATTGCAATCGTCGTCATCGTGATTTATCCCTTTCCTGTTTCCGCAAATTGTTTGAGCTTTTCGACAACCCCGGGCCAGCCGCCGCTGTAGTCGGCGCGAGACTCCGGGTCCTGAGCAAGACCGCTGTGCATTACCCTTACGTGTGTGCCGGACGCGGTCGATGTGAGTTCCCAACGCACAATCGTTTTCTTTTCCGGATCGAGATGCCAGTTGCCGATCCACGTGTAAACCAGCAGTCGCGGAGGATCGAATTCCACGATCTCGCCGTGACATTTGAATTCGCTCACGCCATTGACCACGAAGTTGCTCTTCCCGGTCGCGTAACTGTAGCTGCCGCCCAGCCGCGCATCCATTTGCCAGAATTTAACCGGGCAACTGGCGTCGNNGACTGCATCCTGGTCGGGCGTGATAATGGCCTTTGGCATAGCGCCTCCGATTTTGTTGCAGCGGCGACTGCTCTACTTCGCCCGCTCCAGCGTAAAGAGCTCCTTCATTTCTTTGCCGTGAGCGAGGAAGACCCATTCTTCGGTCTGGTGGTCGGCGTCGGGCTGGGAGAAGGTCACGTGCTGCATGTGTCCGTCGCCCGGGCCGATGTTGGTGCCGTCAAAGAATTCGAAGCCGACGGATTTCCCGTCCGACGAAACCAGCTTCATGCGCGGCTGGTTACCAGCTCCGCAGTAATGGGTCATCAAGAGGCGGTCGCCGTCCATGTGAAACATGGTGATCATGTTTTCCGGACCGTGCCCGTGAATCTCGCTCATGAGCGCCGAGCCACCGGCGGTCAGGCGGAAGCTGACTTGAACGGTTTGGCCCTGCTGGTTCTTCCCTGCCCAGTTCCCCTCCATCCCCTTCAACAGGTCGAACGATTTGTGCGCGTCCGACTGCGCCCCAGCCAGGCTGGCGCAGAGCACGATCAGGGTTGCGACGGTGGCGATGTTGCGAATCGCTTTCATAGTTTCCTCCATTGATTTATTTGTGTTTGCTGGGTGTCTTACCCGGGGGCTTTTCCGGGTCCATGCTCATCTCTTTCGCGTATTCCTGTTCCACATGCCACTTCAGCTGGCTCAGACTGCTGGCCCAGAAAGTACGGTATGGTTCGAGCCATGAATCCAGCGCAGCCAGCGGGGCAGTATCCAGCCGGTAAAAGCGGTGGCGTCCGCGGCGCGATTCCATCACCAGCCGCGCTTTGCGCAATTGCTGCAGGTGTTTCGAAATTGCGGGACGAGAAATGGGAAACGCCTCGGCGATTTGACCNNCGCATAAATAATAATGCGTAACTATACGGTTACACGTTAGGTGGCGTCAAGAGGAAAATTCGGGTTCCCGCCCCCCAGCTTCTGGCTCAGGTGGGCGGCGATCAGTTTGCCGTGAAAGCGCCCATTTTCAATGAAGATTTCATTGGTGCGCGAGCCCGCGACAATCACTCCCGCGACGTAGATGCCCGGCACGTTCGATTCCAGATTCTCGGGATCGCAAAAGGGACGAAGCTGTTCAGAAGATAGCTCGATTCCCAGGCTGCGGAGAAAATCGTAGTCAGGATGATACCCCGTGAGAGCGAAAACAAAGTCGTTTTTCAGACGCCGCGAGCCGGAAGGAGTTTGCAGGACAACGTAATCGGCGCTAATCTCCTGCACCGTGCTGGCGAAGTGGGCGGCAATCTCGCCCGCCTTGATGCGGTTCTCGATGTCGGGACGCACCCAGTATTTGACATGGTTGTGCATCTGCGCTCCGCGATGGACAAGGGTGACGCGCGCTCCGTGGCGCCACAAATCCAAAGCCGCCTCCGCCGCGGAATTCTTGCCCCCGACCACCATGACGTCGGTATCGAAATAAGGATGCGGCTCCCGGTAGTAGTGAAAGACCTTGTCCAGATCCTCGCCGGGGATTTCGAGGTGATTGGCGAGATCGTAGTAGCCGGTGGCGACCACGATCTTGCGCGCGCGGTAGTCGTGGATGGCGTCGTTTCGGTCGGTGGCGGTGACGCGAAAGTTACAGTCCTCACCGCTGATGGTCTTCACCCATTCATACTGGCGAATATGCAGATGAAAGTGCTCGGCGACACGCCGGTAATATTCGAGGGCTTCGAGGCGGGTGGGCTTGGCCAGGGAGGTGGTGAAAGGAACGTCGCCAATCTCAAGCAACTCCGGCGTGGTGAAGAACACCATGTTGTTCGGGTAGTGATAGATCGAGTTAACCAGGCATCCCTTGTCAATGATAAGAGCCTTGAAGCCCGCTTTCTGGGCCTCAATGGCGCAGGCCATCCCGGTAGGGCCGGCGCCTATGACCAGGACATCGGTCGTGGAGTCGGGCCGCGCCTGGGCTTTGGTGCGAGGCAGAGTCTCCGGAACCTGTTCGACGGGCAAGGGTGTCAGAGCCTTCATCGTGTGGGATGGAAAACGACAATTCTAGCACCGCGCGGCGCCGGCGCGGAGCGTCTGCTTCCCTACTTCTTCACGGACACCGAAACTCCATCCCGAATGGGCAAGATGGTGGTGAACAGATCCTGCGATTCGTAGATCAGTTTGTTAAATTCGAGAATAGCCTTGGTGTGGGCGTCGGGGTCGGGCTGGCCGAGTTTGCCGCTCCAGAGGACGTTATCGGCGATAAAAAGGCCGCCGCTTTTCAGACGCGGCAGCGCTAGTCGAACGACGCGCGGGTAGTCGATCTTATCGATGTCGTTGAAGACGATGTCGTACTGCTCCTTTTCTTCCGAAAGAATTTCCAGCGCGTCGCCCACGCGAACCGTGATGCGCTGGCTGACCCCGGCGCGGTCAAAGTAGCGTCGGGCTTTTTCCGCGCGCTTGGGATCTCCGTCGGTGTAGACGACGCGTCCGCCTTCGCCCACCGCGCGCGCCCACCAGATGGTGGAATACCCGATCGCCGAGCCCATTTCGAAGATCTTCTTTGCCCGGCTGATCGTCGCCAGTTGATAAAGCACCCTGGCCACGGCAGGACCGACGATCGCATAGTCGTTCCGGGCGGCGTCCTCTTCCATCTCGGCGAGAACTTCGTCGCGCGCCGGCAGCATCTCGTACAGATAGTTCTCGACTTCAGGAACGGTGATTCCGCCCATGCGCCAGTCGGGCTTTGNNNNCCGTCGCTCCACCGCGTGATCTACGATATTGTCTGCCCCGGCTTCAGTTCCAGCACTTCCACATCCGGCACCAGTTTCTGTAGTTCGCCCGGCGTTCCCGTCAGTAGCGGGAACGTGCCGAAGTGCATGGGGATGACAGTTTCCGGTCGCAGCAGTTTGCACGCATAGGCGGCTTCGCGCGGCGACATGGTGAAA
>PMBA01000001.1 GCA_003152795.1 Acidobacteriaceae bacterium
CTGTTGCTGATGGATTCGCTCACGCGATTTGCCCTGGCTCAGCGCGAGATCGGCCTGGCCGCCGGCGAGCCACCCACCGCCAAAGGCTACACGCCGTCGGTTTTTACTCTGCTGGCCCGCCTCATTGAGCGGGCAGGCTCTTTCGGCTCCGGCACCATCACCGGCTTCTACACCATTCTCATGGAGGGCGACGACGAAAACGATCCTCTGGTCGACGCCGCCCGCGCCCTTCTCGACGGCCACGTCATGCTCGATCGCCGTCTCGCTGCCCAGAGCCACTATCCCCCCATCTCCATTCTCGACAGCATCAGCCGCATCATGCCCGCTGTCATCTCCGCCGATCATCTGGCAAAAACCAACGCGATCCGACGCCTGTTCGCTACCTACAAGGCTTCCGAGGAACTGATTCGCATTGGGGCCTACCAGAAAAACAGCGATCCCGATCTTGACCGCGCGATAGCGCTCATGCCCGCGCTTCGCGAATTCCTCATGCAGCCGGCACAGGAAGTCGCCGGGATGAAAAGCTCGATTGATCGCCTCATGGCGCTGCCCGCCTGAATGCATCGCCTGAATCATGTCTTTCCGTTTCGCTCTCGCCCCGCTCCTCCGCCTCCGGCAAAGCATCGAACGCCAACGCACCCTCCAACTGCAAGAAGCCAATCTCCAGGTTTCCCGTGCTCAGGAAACACTGGCGCAACTGGAACGCTGCCTCTCCGAGTCGGCTCAGTCCGATTCCGCGGCGCTCATCGCCGGACGCACGGGCGCCGAACTCCAGTTCGCCTCCATTCTCCGCGAGAACCTGCATCACCTCCGCCGGGACCTTCAGTCCAACATCCGCAAGCTCGAACTCATACGCCAGCAAGCGGCCAGCGCATATCATCAGGCCTATCGTGAACGCGAGGTCCTGGAAACCCTGCGCGCCCGGCAACACCGCGCCTACCAGCAGGAACAGTTACGCCGCCAACAGCAGGAACTCGATGCCGCTTATCTGCTGCAACGCTGGCATCATCGCAGTTGAATCGCGACATTGAAGCGGCTGATTTTGCCGGGATGTGCCCGGCAACTCTTGCCCCATTCACCGGCCACGCCATCCGGCGCTCCCCTTACACCGCCAGCCTCTTTTCCTGTAAGCCCCTGAAATTGCACCCATCTCGGCTGACCTTCCCTGGGGCGAATCAGACTTCCCGCTATTGGCGCATCGAGTGCAATCGAACCCGTGGTACTCCGATGCAGGTAAACGCAATTCCCATCCCGGCTGCGACACCAGAGGCTTCCACCGTGGCCAGACCGCCGGCGGCGGCGAGTTTCAGCGCCGCGCTCGCCTCATCCATGTCCAGTTCCATGCCAGAACATTTCCAAAATCAGTCTGCGACCGCGGCTACAGCTTCAAAACCCGACTCCAAATTCAGGGGAAACTTCGGAATAAAACCCAGCTCACAATTTGTCTCAAAGCTCGGTACAAACATCGATTCCAGATCAAGCCTCAACACCGCTCCAACCCGCTTCGCCAACTCCAGTCCAAATCCCAGTTCATTGAATCTGAATTCGAAACCGTCTGAAAGACCTGACGCCAAGCCAGTGGCCAATTGCGCGGCCGTTCCAGTAGCCAGCCCTTCACCGGCCGCATTCCCGACCACACCAAATACCACGAGTGCTCCACTGCTCGCGGTTTTCGAAGCGTGGGGCACTTCTGCTCCGGCAGCGAAGCTTGCCGAGCCGCCCTCGAATCAAACACTACTCGCGCCGCAACTCAGCACGAACCTCGGCAGCGTGAACCCACCTCCGCCGCTGCCAGTCCTTCAGCCCGCTGCTATTCACGTCCAACTGGTCACCCCCGGCTCTTCGCTCTTTTCCGGGACGCCGTACGCTCCGCCCCCTCAGGCTCAGCCCGATCCAGTCTCGACTCCCGCACTTCCAAATGCCGCGAACAGTCGAGCCGCTGCGCTCCCCATTTCGAATTTCAGCAAAGCCTTCGACATTGTCCCCACTGACGATTTCAGCGCCGCCAGGACGCCCGCGAATTCCTCGGTTCCGATCGATGCCAGCCGGAAAATTCCCGATCTTCCTTCCGCCAACGCTCCGGCCGCTCTCCGCGCTGCGCCCTCGTTTCCTGATGTCCCGACACAACCCTCGACCGGACCGGCACCGTTCTCGGCCTACCCGGCTTTGCTTTCATCAACGCCCGCTTCACCGGCCCCAGCGCGCTCATCAACGGCCCCAGTCTCCACTTCGCCAGCAACCGCGGCTTACGCAACACCAATGCCAGCCGGCAGCCCGTTCCAGGCGCCGATTCCGAGCGGGGCAACTATCTTCGCGCTGGACCAATCTCCATCTGTCCCGGCGGCATCATTTACCTCAGCGCCGCTCCCGCCCGCAGCACCACCCGCGAAGGCGACACCCTCGAACCTTCCGACTGCTTTCCCGGACCAGCCAGCACCTTCGTCAGCCCAGAACCCGAGCCCCGCCGCCCTCCCTTCCAACCCGGGCTTCAAAATCTCCCCGCCGACGTCTTCTGCCCCGACACCAACGCTGACGGCAGTTCCAGCGCCAATCGCAACGATTCAATCTTCCGGCAGCGTCAGCGA
>PMBA01000421.1 GCA_003152795.1 Acidobacteriaceae bacterium
TCCCGCCCGTTGAGACGCACACCCCCTGAGGCGAACACCGTGATAACAGAAGTTACCGTGCAACCACTTCCGCGTGCTGCAAGAGAAATGCCGTCCAGACATCGGGCGGCATGTTATACGGATCGTTGGCACCGAGGACTGCTTTTTTAAGTTCACGACCGCGTCGTGGTGCCTTACTTCGTCACGGTGAGGTGGTAGGTGATGTCGAGCGTGAAGCCATTTGGTGCCGATCCGTGGAAATGGATCGAGTGATTCCCCTGCGACAGCGGCGCCAGCATTAGGTAGTATCCGTCGCCAACCGACAGGTAGGTTCCAGCCAAATAAGGGTTTCCGGTCGTGGCTTTGAGCCAGTTGTCGTCTGGTATCGTAAAACTGAACGCCGGTGACTGGAAGCGGAAGTTCTGCGCAATATGGGGAATTGGGAAGCCGTCAATCGTGGCTCTTACAGACAGTCCATCCTGTCCCGCAGTCGCGCACTTGCGCAGCCCAACGATCGTGCTCCCGAAGGTCGGGTCGGAGCAGCCATTATTGAAGGACTCTTCCACATCCGAGTCCTCGCCATTCAGGATCGGGAAGAAAAGCGCCTTTCCAGTGGGTATGGTGCAGTTGCGCACGTCTTTGCTCGAAACAAACGAACCGCCCAGGAACCACACGGGACCCGACTGACCGACACTGCAGTCTCCCTTGTCGAAAAGCGGATGGGTAGCTACCGGGATTGAGAATGCCCATTGCCACCACTCCGCTGACCACTCGCCATAGGTCCTTCCATAAACGACGGAGTCCGGTGGGAGGACCAACTGGGCCAGCGCACTCGGTACTGCCAGCATTGCCAGACCCAGGACAATTGCAACAACTACGATACGTTTCATGGCATTTCTCCTTTTTATGTGGTTTGGGTCGCGAGCCCGACGGACGCGCTCGCGGCGCGTTGGTCAACTTTCACAAACAGAATGCAATTACCAGAGCTGGAAGCGTCAACGTGCTGAGAGCTTCCCTGCAAACGGGGCTCGGAGCGTAGAGCTCCTGCGCCGTCAGCCGCGCGGGGCCGCCCGCCCGGGCGGCAGGACGGCCATGCAACCGTCCTGCTGCGGGTTGAATTTGGCGGATCCCGCGCTGATTGACTATTCGCTTCACATCACCACAACCTTTGCTGCACGTTTGCCAATGACAACCCTCTCGTTGCATCCGCAGATCGGACAGACCTTAAGGTCAGCCGCGAAATATGCCTTGCAGTGAGCGCACGGCAGTCCTAAGAGCATCGCTTTCGGGTGCGGTTGCAGACCGGGCACGGAGTCGGAACCTGCAGTTCGGGTTTCCATTGCTAGCACCTTCAGGGTGATCTCGGGTAAGCACCGCCATACTGCCGTAGCCGGGGAAGAACACTCAATGCACGGGGAGTAAACTTAGGGTGAACTGTTGGTGTACTGACGTTATCTCTCACTTTGGGACAAAAGGCCATGCCGTTTGACTACCCCTTTGGAGGAGCTTGACGCCCGCCTTGGGTAGGGAGTAACGTTCACTGCATCAATAAGATCGGTGGGTTACTGACCATGCAAGTAACCACCACAAAGCGGCACCGTGTCCGTTTCGGTTCCTTCGACGTTGACCTAGTCTCAAGGGAACTGCGCAACAATGGGCACAACATTCATCTCCAGGAAAAGCCTTTTCAGATCCTCGCCATCCTGCTTGATCAGCCTGGGGAGTTAATCACCCGAGAGGAATTTCGACGCAGACTCTGGCCGGCCGATACTTTTGTTGACTTCGAGCACAGTATTAACACCGCAGTGAAGAAGCTACGCGAAGCGCTGGAGGATGATGCCGATGAGCCGCGCTACATCGAGACTCTGCCCAAGCGCGGGTACCGGTTCATCGCTTCCGTGGCCGGGGAACCCGCGGCGGAAGCAGGACCCGTTCCGCGCACCGAGGAGCCGCTCGTAGTCCAACGAGAAACGTCGCAGACTCGGTTGCGCCGTGGCTGGTACATGTTCCTGCCCGGGGCAGTCCTGGTAGCGATAGCGGGTTTGCTGGTTGGGCTGAACGTAGGTGGTATACGCGACCGGCTCTGGCGGCAGCCGACTCCGGGGCAAGGCACGGCGATTCCCATCCAGTCCCTTGCCGTGCTGCCCTTCCAAAACCTTTCTGGAGATTCCTCCAAAGATTACGTCGCCGATGTGTTCACCGACGAACTGATAACTGACCTCGCACAACAGTCTTCGATCCGAATCGTTTCGCGCTCTTCTGTGATGCAGTACAAGGGAACCCGCACACCGCTCCCCGTAATCGCGCGCGAGCTGCACGTGGATGCGATTGTGGAAGGTTCGGTGTCGCTCTCCGACCAGCAAGTGCGGGTCACCGCCCAGCTCATCCAGGCGTCAACCGATCGGCACCTGTGGGCCTACAGCTATGCCAAGGACAGCAAGGATCTCTTCTCGATCAAAAGCGAGGTGGCAGCAACGATAGCTGGCCTGATCCGCGCCAAGGCAGACAGCACGGATACCATTGTTCTTTCCGATTTCGACAACAGGACGGGTGACGCGATATTCGACGACACGCTGAAGCAAGGACTGTCGGTACAGCTTGAGCAATCGCCCTTTCTCGACCTGGTTTCCGGGAGCAAGGTAAACCAGACCTTGAAGCGGATGGGCCGTCCCGCCGGTTACCGCTTGACGCCGGACGTCACCCGTGAGGTTTGCCAGCGCATGGGCAGTAAGGCCATGCTGACAGGCTCGATTGCGGGGCTGGGCAGGCAGTACGTGATTGGCCTGAAGGCAGTGGACTGCAACACCGGCGATGTGCTGGCGGAGGCGCAGGAACAGGCGGAGGGCAAGGAAGGGGTCCTCAAGGCTCTGGACCGTGCGGCGATCAGTTTGCGCAGCAAGCTCGGCGAGTCGCTCATTTCGGTGCAGAAATACGCCACGCCGGTGGAGGAAGCGACCACGCCATCCCTGGAGGCGCTGAAAGCCTACAGCCTGGGGCGGAAGGCCAACCTTGCGAAAGGGAACACCGCCGCTTTGGCCCTTTACAAGCGGGCGGTCGAACTGGACCCGAATTTCGCCATTCCCTACGCCGCCATGTCGATCGCCTACGGCAACCTCAACGAAGCCGGGCGGTCGGTCGAAAATGCACGCAAGGCTTACGAACTGCGGGAGAAGGTAAGCGAGCGGGAAAGGTTCAACATCGAGGGGAGCTACTACCTGTATGCGACGGGAGAGCTGGAGAAGGCGGCGCAGGTTTACGAGCAGTGGCAGCAGACTTACCCGAGAGACGACTTGCCTCACAGAGACTTGGGAGTCGTTTCCGTCGGCCTGGGAAACTGGGAAAAGACATTCGAGGAATGGCAAGAGGCGCTGCGCCTGGATCCAAGTAATGCTGTCAACTATCTCAACCTCGGCGGCCAGTACGCGAACCTCAACCGGCTGGACGAAGCAGAGGCGGTGTACAAGCGGGCGGAGGATCGCAAGTTGGAGAGCGAATACCTTCTGCTGAACCGGTATCAGTTGGCTTTTCTGAAGCGCGACACGGCAGAGATGGCGCAGTTGTTCTCAGCCGCCATGGGAAAGCCGGGCACGGAAGACGTGCTGCTGGCCGCGCAAGCGGACACGGAAGGCTGGTACGGCAAGCTGAAGAACGCGCACGAGCTGACCGGGCGGGCGATGTATTCAGCTCAACACAACGACGCTAAAGAGAGTGCTGCTTCATACCAAGCAGCGGCGGCGCTGCGCGAGGCGGAATCCGGGAACCGGGCCCGGGCGCGTGCCGAGGCCCATGCGGCGTTGACGCTGGCTNNCGGCAGGGGCGGAGAAGCTGGCAGCCGAACTCGACCGGACCTTCCCGCTGGACACGCTGGTCCAGAGGTATTGGCTGCCCACACTCCGGGCGGGGGTCGCACTGGAGCGCAAAGACCCGAACCGGGCAATCGAACTATTGAAGGTGGCAAGCCCGATCGAACTCGGCAACGGCGGGGGCACACTCACGATAGTAATGTGCCCTGCCTATCTGCGCGGGCAAGCCTATCTCATGCTGGACGACGGCAACCGAGCGGCAGCAGAATTTCAGAAGTTCATTAATCTCCGAGGACTGGTGGTGAACTTTCCATGGGGTGCGATTGCCCGCCTCGACCTGGCCCGCGCTTACGCCCTGCAGGGCGACACCGCCAAAGCCCGCTCCGCTTATCAGGATTTCCTCACGCTCTGGAAAGACGCCGACCCCGACATTCCTATCCTGAAGGAAGCCAAAGCGGAATACGCGAAGCTGCAGTAGCAGGAAAAGTCCTGCCTGCTAGTGCACTGTCTAGCGATAGTTGCTGCAATCAGGGCGATAGCACCAAATGACCTTGGGCGGCCCGTAGTTGGTGCTATGGGGATTTTTCGCCAACTACCCCCAGCAAAGCACTGCCATAGATGCTGCGCGAAACCAATATTGGTGGACACTGCGACCACCGCACCCGACATTCTCAGTCACTTTCGTACTCTTGCTCGGGATCGTTCGGAACATGAGGATTAAAGTCGGAGTCTAATCAATCATGGCAATACCAGCCAGAAGATGGGTTGGATACGCGCTCTTAATCGCGGGTTTATTGCTTCTGTTCGATACCGAAACGTTCCTTCGGACAAACTGGTCGCCTCTGCATGCCCTGATGTCCGTCCCCACAGAGTCAGCGTTGGCTTATTCTTGGTCACAGCCGGGATTGTCACGTTGTTAACGCCCACTCTGATTCGCATAGTCAGTGGCTTTGCTTCTGATGCGTTGGTTCAGATCGGACCAAGTCTCCCGCATCAGTCCGTCGAGGTTCGTCTTCAACAACGATTACACCAACTAAGAATATTCCCCGGCCGTTGTTGCGGAAGAGGAGATTGCCATTCCCGATTCTCGCCC
>PMBA01000454.1 GCA_003152795.1 Acidobacteriaceae bacterium
TCGGCGCGCCGGAAGTGGAGTTCGCGGTCCACAAAACGTTCGAGGCGCGCAAGATTGGCATTCACATAGGAGCCGATGTCGTCGGCGGAAATGGTGGCTGGGCGAACCGCTGCCAGCGTCTGCTCGAACGGGACGCCGGGTTCGGGAGATTCCTGTGGCCCGCTGCGCCAGCGCCGCCACTTGTGGCTGGAGCGCAGCAGTTCTTTATGCCGGCCGATCTGCTGCATCAGCTCGTCAAAGGCCGCCTTGATGGCCGCGGTTGGGCTGGGAGCTTTCTCCTGGGCGGTCAGTTGACCGGAGGGCAAACGCAGATTCAGGGAGACGAGCGTCCCCTCGCGCGCCGAATTTTGATCGATGATCGCTTTCAGATGGACCAGTTCGGGCCGGAACACCTGGAGGCGCTTCTGGATCTTCTCGATCTGGTGGCTGATTTCTTTTTCGATGTCGGGAGTTTTGTGGACCTTGTAACTGACGTGAACGTTCATTGTTCGTGCCTCGAACGTGGGAAGAAGATTCCCGTGAAGCGGCGGTCCTAACAAGAGAATTGTACACCCGCTGGGAAGGGGCGGAAGTGACTTTGCGGCGGCTCTGCCTTTCCTATTTTGCGTACCTATTTCACGTAGACGGAGTCCTGCGTCAATTCCTCCGGCATCGCCACCGGGAATGGCGGAAATTCATGAGAGATGCCCTTGAATAGCGCAACCGTAACCTCAGATCGCCTGGTGCCGTCATGGACGGCGATCTGATGTTTCTCTCGCGCCGAGTAGCCCTCCCACAGAGACACGCCGGCATAGGCGCCGTCCTTGCGCAGGATGTAGTAGGTCATGTCCAGGTACTTAAGCCTGCTCATGTCGTTGTTGTAGTTGCGCACGATGCGTTTNNCAACCGGCGCCGATGATCGGCGAATCGCCGCAGCGTCCGGGAAGTTTGAAAGCGAGGCCGCTGGTGGTGGTGCAGCCGGAGATTTCACCCTTGTCGTTGAGAGCGGAGCAGTGGATGGTTCCGGTCGGCGGAGACAGCACACGACGGATAGCGGCCATGCGGAATTCCGGCTCGATGCCCAGCCGGGCGGCGTGTTCCTCGAGGCGCTGGATCCTCTGTTCCCACAGCTCAGATTGCGGCGCCGTTTCGGAGGTTGACGGCGGCGTCCAGTGCGGATCGGCCAGCCCCGGTCCCCACCAGTCGTCAGTCGAGTGATGCTCCTTCCAGAGCAACCAGATCTTGCGCGACCGTTCGGTGAGCAGATTTTCGCGCGGGTGGCCCATGGCAACCGCGAATCGTTCCGCGCCTTCCCCGACGAGCATGACGTGGCCCGTGTGCTCCATGACGGCCTTGGCCACGAGCGAAACATTCTTGATGTTGCGCACGCCTCCGACGGATCCGGCGCGGCGGGTGGGCCCGTGCATACAGGAGGCGTCGAGTTCCACCACGCCTTCTTCGTTGGGCAGGCCGCCGAGTCCGACGGAATCGTCGTTGGGATCGTCTTCCGGGCCCTTTACGACGCGGAGGGCTGCATCGAGCGTGTCACCGCCGCTCTTCAGAAAAGCGAAAGCGCCGTCGAGATAATTGACCCCATTGTTAGCGCAAATAATGATCGGACGCTTGCCGGCGCCAAAGGGATTGGCCGAAGGCGGAGCAGCTTCTTTGGCCTTTTCTTGTGCGTTGAGATTTTGCGGATTCAGGCCAGTGGCTACGGATGCTGCGATTGCGGAACTCATAAATCCACGACGGCTTATCGACATGAATTCTCCCTACTCAGGAAACGGCAGAAGAATAGCACGAAGGAGATTTGATCTGGCGCGGACGACCGGATTCGTAGTGCGTCAGTTGTCGCTGACTACAGGCCAGTGAACGGGCGATTCTGGAGTTGTAGGCGCTATGGCGATATTACGCCACCTGAGATCAAGCTACCGATACGTGATGGTTTGGCGAATGAGCCGCATCATGATTCGAGGACTCCCGTCGGCGGGTGTAAACCAGCGTCGGCGCTCGGTCCAATTGCCGTGGTCATCGTAAATGACTTCCCACTCGACGCTACCGGGCCGGTTGGTAGAGACATACTTGGCATCGACAAACGCCTCAGATCCGGTCATCTCTTTGCCTGATGAGTCAAAGATCACAAACTTCGTCGGGACTCCGTCACGGTCAAATTGAAAGCGAGCGTGGAAGATTAGTTTGACTTCTGGATCATAGAGTTTTTGTTCGCCCCAACGCTTCTCGTCGTCATACTGGACAACCAACTTCCCCGGAATGGGGGAATGGTCATCGCCGTCCCCAAGCTTGAATGGATCGGTGCTTTGCTCGGTGACCCGACCTTTGGCGTCATACTTAAACTCCACGTGATACCACTGCTTTAGCTCAGCTCCGCTTAGATCAGATACCTTCAGATCAATTACACGATTTTGGTCGTCAATCATCTGAACTTGCTCGAAGAATTTGTGCCGGTTATCACCGAATCTGCTCAACGTGACTGTTTTTCCAGAGTAAGAAATTTCGGTAAATACAGGCGATCCACCGATCTTGCTGTCTAGATATTCATATCCCAACGGCCTCCCTTGGGCATCATATTTGAAGTTCAAGTAGTGGTTCCATTCAGCCTTGTCACGTCCTGCGCGAAAGTCTGAAAGTCGGCCATGATCGTCGTAGGTCCACTGCTGCCACTCTTGCCAATCTCCGTGTTTTGTAGAGTGATAGTCAACTGTTTGGGATTGTGGCCTCCCATCGTGGAAGACATTCGTCAATGTCGAGGTACCTAGCGAATCCTCGAAGATTCGTTTGATTAGTCGTTCCTGATCGTCGAACTTCAGAGTTGTAGAGGTGTGATAAGGGTTTGGATTTTGGCTGGGCAACTGCGCTTCTTGTCGCTGAACCTCCGCGACGGGCCCTTTTGCGTCCGCCATGTTCTCGAACTGTAAGCTTCCCTGCGAAATCACCGTCATCTGCGAAAAAATGGGCGGGTTTTTCGGAGGACCCGGAAGGTCTGCAATGGCTCTGGCTGCTGGCAAGGTGGACATCTGAGCGGTCGCGAGGCTGCATAGCAGCGCCCAACAGGCGAGAAACGCCAACGGCAGGCATCGCATGCGGGTATCTTACGACGTGTACGGCGTGCTGGCCAATAGGCTGGGGAAATCAGGCCATAGCGCTCACGATCCGTACTGGCTTGGTTCGGATTCCGCTAGGATCGCGGGCAATCCGACAGCTGACTCACTGCCACATTCAGACCCCACCCGCCTGCAGCAGGCGTGCGACGCCCTCGCGAAAATCCGCTGGCTCGGTGATCAGGCTAAGCACCAGATGCCCTTCGTTGGGAAAATCGTAGAAGTGTCCGGGATGGACGCTCACCTTCGCCTCGCGCAATAAGCGAATGGCGAGATCTTCGTCGCTCTCGATGGCAGGGACGCGAACGACAACATACCATCCGCCCTCAACCAGCAATCGCGTGCACGAGGGATGGCTCGCGAGCTGGCGATCGAGTTCCGCGAGATTCACGCGCAAGCGATCGAGAAGAATGGGCTGGATCTGTTTGCGCTGATCGAGCAGCGCCGGGGCGGCAAGCTGCACCGGAGCGTTCATGGAGAGAAACGTGTCGGCGATGACTTCGAGGCGCGCTCCGGCTGCGGCGACCATTTCTTTCGGGCCGCTGGTGGCTACCCAGGCAAGCTTCATCTGCGGCAGCGCGGAAATCTTGGAGACCCCGCTGAGGGTGAAAGTGAGCGCGTCGGCGTTGGTGACGAAACTGCTCCGCGGTGCACCGTCGTGCGCATAGTCGAGAAACACTTCGTCCACGATCAGGGCCAGTCCATAGTCACGGCACCAAACGTTGAGCGCCGAGGTTTCCGCAGCAGAAACATAGGAGCCGGTTGGATTATTGGGATGGACGAGAATCACCGCCCGCGTCCGCGGCGTGGCGGCCTTGTAGAGCGAATCGAAATCGATTTGCCAGCCGTGATCGTAGAGCAATGGATACGGGACGAGTTTCACGTCGGCGAGGTCGGCAAGAAACTCGAAGAGCGGGTAGCTCGGTTTGGGCACCAGAACCTCGTCGCCGGGATTGCAGAGCAGACGGAAGACGTACGAATACGCTTCGCTGGTGCTGGTGGTCAGAATCAGGCGCTCGGGATCGAGATCGAAAACCGCGTGCGACTCGCGATAGTAGCGGCACACGGCCCGTCGCGCTTCCAGCAGGCCCCGGGGCTGGGGATCGTAGTGCATGGCCTCCGGGTTCGCCAGCGCGGCGAGCACGATTTCAGCATCGGGACGGACTCCGGCTTCCGTCGGGTTCGA